>NZ_JAHQUN010000097.1:0-6398 GCF_019052485.1 Bacteroides sp. MSK.20.82 | reverse complement strand
TAGCGCACCTGCTTTGGGAGCAGGGGGTCGTGGGTTCGAATCCCGCTACCCCGACGAAAATTTCAAGTTAAGAAAAATTGAATGGTGTTGAGCTGATACAGTTTGTATCAGCTTTTTTCGTTTATGTAAATTAGACACAATTATACCCCGTTTTGGGGTAAATAAAGAGGGTATTTCTTTGAACTATCTTTGAACATGTTTCTCTATTTGCATCCGTTTAGGGGAAATTAAAGCAATCTCCTATCAAATTACCCCGATCCAAGCTGTTTAATGCAATTTTAAACATTTAAAAAACATTAAAACAGTATGGCAACATTTAAAGCGATCGTTTTCCAAACAGGAAGACATATAAAACAAGATGGAACATCCAATATAAAAATTAGAATCTATCATAATAGAGAATCTCAGTATATAGCCACCAGCTACTATATCCAACCCGGAAACATGGATGACTCCGGACGAATCCTGCCAAACGTAACAAACGGCGAAATGATAGAGTATGTGGGTCATACGGTTAGTTGCATTAGTTGTTTGATAATGTTGTCCGGTACTTTATTATGCAGGTCCATCATTGCGCTGGCTGTTTCCAGTTCTGAACGCTTCACATAATATTTCCCTCGTTCCTTATTATTTGCCGGATAAAATTTGATCCAGGCTTTTTCGCGCCATTCTGTAATCAGGCGTTTTCCGTATATATCTTCCGCTTGTGATATTGTTACTACTTCGGGGAGTAGTCCTAACATCGTCAACGTTTGAACTGTTCCGATCTTAATACATCGTGCTACCATCATTTCGAAGCAATTTTCCATAATCTCTAATAGGCTGTTTCTTTGTTTAACTTTTGAATGGTGTTGAGCTGATTTACTGAAACACATCTGCATCTCTATGCTATGCTGCCTGATTAATATTGATTTTAGAGTTTACTTGTTATTGAAATAGATTGTTTTTCCTAGCATACTAAAAGAACTCTGCCAAGGAATGGACATTTATACGCCTAAAGGCATTCCGTTTATGTGTACGTACAGTTTCCAATGAAATGCAATACTTATCTGCTATTGCATTTTCTTCCATCCCTTCATAAAATGATCGCATAACGCTTAACTCACGTTCCGAGAGTGTACTATTAAATTTTGGTTTACAGATTATTCCTTCATATTTGCATTCACCCTTTAACGGACATTTGACCTCCTCAAAGTGAAAGTTTCCCATCTGATCAATATCCATTGTTGAATCGAACTCACCAAAATTACATTTAAGAAAACGACGTACTATTGAAAATTCAAACCAAGGAATATTATACCGTCGGTCTGTATATTCCAATGATGCTTTCTCCAGTGCTTCTGGCCAAAATATTCCCATTCGAGTTATGATTTCGGAAATAAACTCCCGATTTGACTGTTCCAATTGACGCGTACCACATTCATCGATAATCATAACTTCACCTTTAGGAGTGAAATAAAATTCCATTCCAGTCATAATCATTCCTCCTTTCTTTCAGGAAATAAGGTTGCGACATCTGATTGTAAGATCTCAGCCACAATCTTTTTTTCAACCATACTGTTAGGTTGGGTATATCCATACATCCAGCAACGAACTGTATGACGATTACGTTGTGTCGCTTCTACAATAGCTGTAATAACATCTTCTTTAGGAGCTGATATGATAACTGGACGACGTTCTGCCTTTGGTAAGGCTGCAAAATACTCTGCGAGGGGTAATTTTTTGAGATTTGGGACAATATTATTGTCCGAACCATTTTTTTTGCTCATATTTGTAATGTTTTAAAGATTACGTTTTAAAATGTTTAATCGAAAGACACGGAGCTCTGAATCAAGTTTCTCAGGCCGGATGCAGGGCTTCCGTTTCTTTACTAAATGAAACTGTTATGAAAAATTTTATCAAGGTGATTGATGCCTATGATATTGAAAAGGTTATCAACATTGATTTTATCCAATCTTTATATAAAGATGAAGATTACACTATTATCCGATTCAGCAAAGATGATTGTATTTACGTCAAAGACTCTTATGAAGAACTAAGTCGTAAGCTTCTTAAATTGCCATCTGAAACAAAACCGTCTACACGTAAGACAGGACGAGGTTAAGAATCATCCTTTTTCTTGTACTTCTCCGGAAAGATGGCTTCTTTCTCTTCATCTGATAAGTAAGTAATATACTCTTTGATGAATAGATAGATTCTCTCGGCTGAAGCTGCTACTGCGTTAGATGAAGCGTAATAGGTTTCAGTATAGTGATCGTAAGAATCAAAGGTTTTACTAATAGTTGCTTGTTGCACACACCATTTACGTAGTTTAGTATCCTAGTGATTGTGAATTAGACGAATAATAGGTCTCCGAAATGTAATTCCTAATATTATAATGTATTAATGAACAAATAATATGTAGTTCCTTATAATATAAAAGGATATTATAGAATGACAAGAACGCCTCAATAAACTAAAACAAAACAACTTATAAAACTATAGTATTATGAAAAACATTTTATTCACACTTTTTGCTATTCTCATCTTAACTAGCTGCAGCAAAGATGAAGAAGATTGGACTGAACTTAACAGCAATAACATTATAGGTTATTGGTCGACAGGAATCGAAGGTACTCACAAATTATTAAGTTTCGATGAGGATGGTACTGGCTCTTTTGGAATTTACAGCAATGCTACTCCAATTTCCTTTCAAATGTTCGATTATAAAATCGAGGAAGGTAGAATCTATATTTATGATGTATATCCAGATGAAAAGACTCCATATTATTTAGATTGTAAGATATCAGGCACGACTCTTAAAGTCGAAACCGGAAGTGAAGCTGGAACCTATAAGAAGCAAAAATAAAAGAATTTAGGAGCCCAATTAATTGATTATATAACACAAAAAACAATATGATGAAAAAGTTTTTTTATTTAACTGCAATACTAACCATAGTTTTGGTTTCATGTAATTCAGAAAAGAAGTATAAAGAAAAACTCTCTAATGCTGCTTCCATGATTGAGAAAGAAGCTAATTTAAGTGAAGCTATAGTTCTTACCTATTGTGATACTTGGAGAAAAGTAATTTATGATCATGAATACAATGGGGAGTATTGCACCGATTTCAATGAAGCCTTAGCTAAGCTTAATGAGTTCATAATCACAACAGATACGTATAAAAGGTTAAAACAAAAGAGAGATTCAATCGAGACTATAATGCCACTACTAAATGATTATCCTTCAAATTGCAAGGATGCTTATAATGAGTTAGTATCAATATATGCGGATGCAGATGAATTATTCAGATTTGCAGATGATCCTAGAGGGTCTTTATCTACATACTCAACAAAAACGACAGACCTTTTTCAAAAGATAGAAAAGTCCATGAAAGAATTTAAAGTTAAGCATATACAAAACAAATAAATAAGGAGTCTAGTTAATTGATTGTGCTACTAAATACGAAATACAGAAATCTAAAATAAACTTTTATGGTAAAGATAAATATAACTGCGGAAACAAATGGATTTGTTTTGTTAGAACATGGAGAAGTTTTTATAAAGAACAACAATGATGTTTCTTTGAAATTAATCCCCAATGAGCAAGAAGTTCCCCTTATTATTAATATTGAATTTGCTAACAAAGGAGGACGTATAGCTTCTGTTGATAGAAATATAGTGAATGATAAACTGGTTTTCACTTGTAATAATTTTCAAAGTGAGCCAGGCAATTGGGGTGGAATAATTGAACCAATGCTGATTGCAGAAATGGATGATTGCAATCTCTATCTAAGCTTTTTAGTTTGGAACATTGATACTACAAACTATAATCGTCTTTTGAATTATTCATTTTGGCTAAAAAAGAAATAAAATGGACAGTAAGTTAAAAGTTACCTCCCAAGACGATATAATCTCAACGAGCGATGAAAATCTAGTAAAGACAAAAAACTCAGAAACCCCAATAAAGCTAAAAAGCCCAGAAACCTCAATAACCAATATTATTGGCAGTGGTGAAGATGCTAGGAATTCTATAATTTACCTAGTTCTAAAGTGGGCTTTCATAGCAGCAGCAGTAATTAGCACTTTAGTAATTATAAACAATTGGCTTTTTAGAGATTGTGAGAATAAAGTACCTGATATAACAAGTGACCTTAAAGTAATATGGGAGATAGTTACTCCTATTATAACATTGGCTTTGGGATATGCATTTGGCAAATCCGAGAAATAAATAAAATTGATTGTGTAACTAAAACATACGACATTATGAAAGATTATATTGTAAAATTTGAATTGAATGATACTACTTACGAATTACCTTTCTCTGCAGATGTAAATAGTAGTACAGTATTAAAACAATGCGCCGAGCAATGGGTTGAAGACTATGTAAACCAAACAATTAAATCAGGAATGGTACAATGGCGGATTTTAAGCGTGAGAGAAGATGAAAAATAAAATATCCATTTGGCTATCATCAATTGCCTTATTTTTCGCTTTACTGGCTGCAGGATTTACATTTTTTAGAACCACTCCGATGGAAGCTGATTGGCTAGGCATATTAGTCGGTATCCTTGCATTGTCTACTACTATATTGCTTGGATGGCAAATCATTAGTTATATAGGATTTAAAGATGAAGTTAAAAAGGAGATGGAAAAGACTAAAGCAGAACTCAAAGAAACAACGGATAACATAGATAATATGATTCAACAAAAGATAAATGAAACTCAAAATATTATCTACAAAAAGAATGAATTATATATACAAGGAAGCATAGCTTACTTAGAAGCTTATGCTAAAATTCTTAAAGACGACGCAACGTCTGACAATTACAGTTTCGCTTATGGAAGTTTAGTTAACTCTCTTAATTGTTATTGTAAATATGGTTGCGCCGCTGAAGTAAATATAGATAAGTGTTTATCGGCATTAAAACGTATAATTTCAGATTTCGACAATTTACAGAAACAAAGACATGGAGACAATCCTTTCAATCAATATATACAAAAGAATTTTTCTGATTTAGAATTCTCTAGAGATAATTTATTTGCAAAATTAAAAGCGGGAATTTTAGAGTCGAATAAGACCGGCATCCCTCAAAAATACATAGATGAATTCCTTGAAATTGAAGAAGAAAGAAAAAGAATAATAGAACAAAATAAATTAAGTATTGCCAAGTGGGAAACAAAAATGAAATTAGATAATCAAAACAAGAATAAAGCTCCTGATAATAAAGAATAAATATTATTGATTGAACAATTAAATAGTTTAAATATGTCTTTAATAGTAACTGCATATACACAGGAAGGTATTGTAATAGGTGCCGATAGTTGTATTACAACAAATTTCACACAAGAAGGAAAAGAACTATATAAACATAGCCATTGTGGGAATAAACTATTCTTGTTAAATAAGAAAATTGGAATATCAACTTGCGGTGATGCGATAATTAATGGTATTCTTCTAAGTTCTTTAATCGACCAATATATATGGTCTAAAAAAGAGGAAAATATAACTTTACTTCAAGTTGAAATTGATTTAAAAAATATAGTCAACAATCAAGCCAAAGGCAAAGAGTATTATGTTATATTTCATATATGCGGATATGAAAACGGGAAAAGATATGTTTCTAAATTTGACAATAACGATAAAGAAAGCCATATCAAAGATGTTTCTGAACGTGACGGCTGTATTTATGATGGGCAAGTAGATATTGTTGACCTGTTTTCGCAAGATGTGGCATATAGGGGAACAGATGGTTTATATTATGATATCAACATAGAAAGATGTAGGTATAACGAACTTTCATTGCAGGAAACAATTGAATATGTCTATTTTCTTATCAGTACGACTATTCAGCACATGAGATTTACCTATAAAAAGGATAATGTAGGATTCCCGATTGATATTCTTGTTATAATGCCAAACGAGTCGCTATGGTTGCAAAAGAAAGAACTACATATACCTGGCAATTATTGATTCATCCGACTGGTTTCACTGCGAGATTGCTCGCAACTGATCCGAAAATCATCTTTTTTTGATTTTTGGGATATACTAGTTTTCATTTGAAATAAAACACCAATATCTCCTTCTAAGGATAATCTAAGGAGTTCAATAGGGTTAAAAGTTGGAATTGCGTCATTGGAATAGCAATATTCAAAAAGAATTTCTCCATCCTTATTTTTGATGGAAACTTTTGTATTAGATGAAGACTGCTCTGAATAGATGTGAAGTTCTTGTAATAGCATAGTGTTTTATCTTAATATATAATATATCATTAGTGTCCCATTAAAATTGGGACGAATTAAAAATTAAACAACCTTGGCCCATTTGGTCCGAATCGTTCTTTGTCATTTTGAAATTTAGTTTTATTAAAGAGGTCTCTCAGATGAGTCTTATCAGTCAATGAGATGCTCAGTATTTGTAAC
>NZ_JAHQUN010000096.1:0-6635 GCF_019052485.1 Bacteroides sp. MSK.20.82 | reverse complement strand
AAAGTGGGATATATTAAATTACATAAAAATGAGGTGTGTAAATTTGCAAGGTACATGTGTGCCCCACTGGTATGATCCCTGTCTTTTATAATTTAAAGTCAAGCAAGAGAGGAAAGTAAATAGGGTTTAGTTTATGCATAGTAAATGTAAGATTTACTTGCAACAGGTAAAAAGATTTTTAAGGTTAACAATGTATGCGGCATGCTAAAAAGTGATTATTATGTTGGAAGTTGTTCTATATAAGTATTTACTTTTTGTCGTTCAAAAGATATGACTTCAATATAGTAAACATACACTTTTTAGTTTGCCCTTATTTTTCGAATAAGATGAGTGAGTCATAAACATCAGTTACATATTATGAATACTTTCGGCTCTATCACGTATGAATTTTTTAACAATAAAAAGAACTATCATTTTGATTTAACAGGAGCTTTTAGTAACATTATTGAAGAAAGTGAAGCAATAGAATATGATGACGACGACGATGAGGATGAATTCGATGATGATGACGATGACTAACATCTCATTAATCCATAGCTTTTAAGTTTATTAAAGAAACAGGTCAGGACGCTATATCCTGACCTGTTTTTGATGTTAGTTAAGTCCTAATAGTTAGTTTGCTTTATTTGCTCTCAGCATTAGCTATTGATGCACGTACTCTGCTTAATGTTTCCAATGTCATCTGAAGATATGAAGCAATCATTGTCAAAGGTGCTCTTCTAGTTATTTCAGGAAAATGTTGCTGTAATCTAGCGTATCTGTCATTTGCTGATTCGAAACGTAAAATGTCAGCCTTTAATTGTGATAACATTAAGGAATTTTCAAAAAAACTCCGATATAGATAAGCTATATCACCATTAGCATCAGAAAGTTCTTCCATTATATCACGCGGAATTTCCCATAAAACACTGTTTTCTACAGCATCCATCATAAGATGTGTTGGCTCTCGGTTAAAATAGCTGTCAATACACCAGACAACATCTTTTTCACATGCTAAATGTTCTATCACATCCTTATCATGCTTTAGGTAGTGCTGTCTAATAAATCCCTTTTCTATATAAAATAGGCAATTACAGATATCACCTTCATTTAGAATTATATCACCTTTTTGATATTTCTTAGGCTGAATAATATCTGCAAAAAGGCGAATATTCTCCAACTTAAGTTTGCGATTAGGGCATGTTTCAGCTATAATCTGTTTTGCAATGTCAAATTGAATACTCATAGGCTAAAGTTATTTATATCCAACATTTTGTTTCAATTTTGGGTTCAAGTCTATACTTTTTTGTGGAATAGGAAAAACTGTGGTATACCCATTTTTCTCATCAGCCAGTTGGACTCGCTGATCGTATGATTTGTGATAAACTCCAAAACGCACCATATCTTGTCGTCGCCAGCCTTCCCATACTAACTCCAACAAACGCTCTTTCAATATGTTCTCAAGCGTAGCTTCTCGATATGGCATACCAACACGACCTCGGACTTCGTTCAACTCCAACGAGCCATCCTCACCATTACGTACCTTTGCCTCGGACTTCATCAGGAGAGCATCGGCATAGCGGAATAGCACGATGTCGTTATCCGGTTGTCTACCGTCGGAATGTGAGGTCCTATCAACCTCATATTTTGCCATACGAGCACCAGCTGTCTTGACATAGGAGCTTCCCGTAAGATTCAACTTTAGCTCCAATGGGAAATACTCCAACTGCTGTCCATTGTCCATCATTACAGGCTTTCCATCAACCTCTACGATGCCGGCATAGAAGTTCTTTTCAAAGCGAGCATCTACATCATCTGTGCCGTATCCGTTGGCTAAGACTGTTGAGATATTGGCACTGGTACCATTTTCCGATGAGCCCCCCAACGCACCGCCATGGTTGTAGTGTCGTGATCGGAAGAGATACCAGAACTGCGCAGCATAGAGGTTCTTATCCAACGGAATGGTGAATATGTTTTCGTTGGAGTTCTCGTTATGCACAGAGAAATTATAGCTATAATCGTCCTCCAACCGATAACCTACCTCGGCAAGTTTATTGCAATATTTGATACAGGTCTGCCAAGCGTTGAGTTTCTCACCATCGACGGTGAAAAATATCTCTTTACCGTTCCGTGGAACGCCATCAGTCCAATTATCATCACAATATATCTCGGCATTAAGAGCCAACTTAGCCAAAAGGAAATTAGCTACAGGTGTTGTTATACGACCATAGTAGTTACCCATCTTATTACTACGCTCATTTGGCAACAACTCGGCAACCTCCTGCAACTCATTCACGATAAAACGGAAAACCTCGCTACGCTCGCTCTGCACAACTTCATCCTGCGGTTGTTCATAGGATGTTACGATGGGCACTCTGCCATACATATCCATAATGTAGTAGTAGAAAAGTGCTCTCAGAGCTCGCACCTCAGCTTCGTAGGCCACTCTCTGCTCCTCAGATAGGTTATGGCTATACTTATCGATGATATGCAGAGATTTGTTCGATAACACAACAACCTTGTAGAGGTATTTCCAAGTATTGTAGAGTGGTAAATCATTAGGACTCCACTTATGCTGATACATATTCGTCCACAAACCTCCATCGTACCAGTCGCCACCACGAATAGGTATCATGGCTTCGTCTGTAGTAAGTGTGTTATAGTCATAAATCCCACGACAGGTCTCCTGTAAACCCTCACTGTCTGCACTGCCACCAATGTAATTGTAGAGCACAGCCACTGCATTAATATATATGTTGTTGGCATTGTTGTAAATGTTTTCTTCATAAAGTTGATCTCTAGGGTCTTCAGTAAGACAAGAGGTCATCATCGTTGCCAAAGCAACCATCAATATGTTTATATATCTTTTCATAACTGTAAGCGGTTAGAATTGAATACTAAGACCTAACGAATAGGTACGATATAAAGGATAGGTGCGTTTGTCGTCAATGCCCAAAGTGTTGCTTACTACATAACTGTTTATCATTGGAGTAAGACCGCTATAGCCTGTGATTGTTGCAAGGTTGCTAATGCCTGCCGAAAGACGCAATGACTTCACAGCCTTGGATTTCATTGGAATATTGTAGCCTATGGTAATATGTTCAATATTTACATAGTCACCTTTTTCCAACCAATAGTCTGAAACATTCTGATCAATAATATTTTTTTCAGGAGCACCCTTCAATACATTGTAGTCAGGGAATATAGACATATTGGTATAAGCCAAGCCCGTGCCATTGAATATCTTATGACCGAAAGCACCATTTATCTGCATGGCAATATCAAAGGACTTGTAACGGAAACTGATGTTTGATCCAATAGTTACCTTGGGGGTTGCCTGACCTGCTATATACCTGTCTCCGCCATCGCTAAAATCAATCTCGCCATCATCATTCAAATCTTCAATATCGTAACTGTAGCCACCAAGTTCATTTTCTTTAAGCCCTTTGCAGTGAGGTAGATAGAATACCCCCAATGGCTGACCTACAATCTGATATACTACATTATTGTCTCCACCGTTCTGACCTGCACCATAAAGCGAGCCAATCGGAGTAATATCTGAAGCTGTCATATGCATACCATTATACTCTCCACTAAGCGAAAGTAACTTATTCTTCTGGTAGGACATATTGAAGTTGATATTCATCTCCATATCCTTTCGTTGAATGGGAACTACCGAGATTCCTAGTTCGACACCCTGGTTAGACATCGAGCCGATATTTGCCATCAGTTTATCGAACGCAAAGGTCGGAACGGGAACATCATACTCATAGAGCATATCCGTTGTCTTTGAGTAATATAATTCCGAGGTAAGCATCAACCGATTATCCCATATACCTAAGTCAAAACCGATATTAAATGTTGAACGAGTCTCCCACTTAAGGTCCGGATTCGTGTTGCGTATACTTCCCATTGTTACGGTAGGTGCACCGTTGATGGATACGATACCATTCTCCTTTACGGTATTAAGTGTTGTATAGGATGTTATACCTCCAAGATTTCCTGACCGACCATATCCGGTTCTTAGTTTCAACATTGTTATAAAGTCAGTATCAGAGAGGAAGCCTTCTTTTTTTACATCCCAACCCAGTGATACTGATGGGAAGAATCCGAAAGTATTGTTATCGCTTACCATTGAAGAGCCATCTCCACGGAGTGCTGCCGCAATAGAATATCTATCCTTGTAACTATATGTGACACTACCCATTATTGAAGCAAGTGACGGGTCTTCATAGCTACTGCTCGTACCACCGAAAGGACGCGATGATGTTGCTCCGATGTTATTATAGGAGAAATCATTTGTTGTTATTCCTTTTGCCTGCACCCATAAACCAGTCCTTACCTGTTTAAGATATTCTGCGCCAACAACAGCATCAAGGTGTGAGTCTCCCCAAGCATTGTTATATGAGAGGGACACATTTGTAAAGTAGTCTTCACCCTTGAACTCTCCACGATAAACATTGCCTTGCGCCCACACCCATGTAGGACAAAATTGAGCATTTCCCGTAGATGAATATGAATAAGAGCCGAAAGCCGACAATATCAAATTGTCAAGGATATTAAATTTCAGCCCCAAATGTGTATTGAAATTCCGTTCTTCGGAGTCATTTTTCTCATAGAGGAGTGCTCCGGGGTGGTTGATGTGTGATGCAGCCGAGTTCTTCACCCAGTTGCCATTAACATCAGTTCCTGCTGGATATGTAGGATTCTGTGCAGCTGCCGAGTAAAACAGCATTCGTGTATCGAAAATGTCGTGTATCTTTGACGAGTAGCCATATACACCAAAATCGCCAACTAAGCGACCATCGAAAGCCTTTTGTGTAGCATCAAGTTTTACCACTAAATTTCGGTAATCGTTAACTTTGACAATTGTATTATGATCCATAAAACCGAACGATGCTCGATAGTTTGAGTTTTCCGAACCACCGCTAAAAGCCAAGTGATGCTGATGTATCAAGCCCGTACGAGTAATTACATCGTGAAAATTGGTGTTGTAGCCACCATTATTGTAATCTAATCCAAGTGCCTCTGCTGTAGCTATATACTCCGGGCCGTTGAGCATTTGCAGATGTTTATACATTGACTCGAATCCGTAGTTGCCATCATATGATATTTCGAAACCTCGCCCCGTTCCTTTCTTGGTCTTAATCTCAATTACACCTGAAGCACCACGGGAACCGTACATTGCCGTTTCGGTAGCATTCTTCAAAATAGTGAAACTCTCGATGTCTGCGGGATATATGGTAGATAGCGTAGCGATGTCAGATGTCACTCCGTCAATAATTACTAACGGGTCATTGCCACCCATAATGGATGTGGTACCACGCACACGGATACTATTCAGCATAGCGAGCCTGTCAGTCCCATTAGTGGTGACGTTCACACCGGCAGACTGACCACTCAATACATCCAAAGCATTATTCAATGGTCCCTTCTTGATATTCTCGGGCCTGATATGCTCTAATGATTTAGTCGCCGAAATGGTATCTTGTTTCTCTCTGATATTCTGTACTTGTGCATCAATTTTTTGAGCACTACAGATGAAGAACATTATGACAAGACAAAGACTGACTCTTCCCATCTTGATTCGTTAAATCTCTGTAGATTCCCCAGACCAGACAGTTAATAAATCTTATACGCAATGTATTATAAAGAGGGGGATTGGGAATCTGTACTATTTCCCTGCCTGTCCGTCCGCTTAGCCATTGTATATTTTTTTCTGTTATTTCATATCAGTGATGCTGATAATCCAGGCAAGAACAGAGTAAACATCTACCTCTTTTATACATAAATCCTTTCCAAGGACTTTATAAGCGCAACCATTAACTACATTACATTACAAAGGTAACAATAATTTGTCATTTGAAGAAATTTAGAAAAAAGAAAAAGTCATTATGCGTGATATTTTTTATTTAATTACGACATTTATCAAATACAAAAAATCATAGAAGGACAAAAATCTTTAAATGATTTGATTATAAACAAACTTTAAATAGTTAAATTGCAATAATACTATACCATGGTTGTTCTTTACCTTAATGTAATACTACTGTTATATATCTGGTCATTTATCTCCTTTTGTCGGATGCAAAGGTTGCCAAACCTCTTTTAGAAAACGAAAAGTTCAAGCGGTAAACCATTTGGAGCAGTTTCGTCCTCCGTTGGAGAGTAAACAGCTCCAAAACCTTTTCTTATTCATCGGCTTGGCTGAAAACTGCATCCGGCAACGGAGATAAACGACTGACGAAATAATAGCATAAAACAGCATAGCCCCCCCTTAATAAGGCAATTTTATCAATGCTGTTTTCATTCTTTTCAGAGGACTATTATTTTCGACAGAGAGAAATTTGGCAAGCGGCAGATTTCACTCCCTCAAAAATAATAGATTTGAATTGCTGTCCTCTTGCCTTTATTGGAAATTGTAGTACCTTTGTAGTGGCTTGTGCGAACGAGCCAAGCAATGTGGAAAGATGGGAACATCGAACCATCAATAAAGTACCGAAAAGAGGGAAAATACCCTCTACCACCGCTCTTTGAGTGTTAAGAAATAATAAAAAGGTTAAATCTTCACCTTTTAGAATGTACCCCTAAAGGTTATGCCTGTAGATACTAATTGAAAAGTGCGCCAATATTCCAGTTGAAAATTGCGCCACCAT
>NZ_JAHQUN010000012.1:0-152687 GCF_019052485.1 Bacteroides sp. MSK.20.82 | reverse complement strand
CCGGCAAGGCAACTTTCGGCATATTGTCGCGGGCGGGGAAAATCATCTTCACGTGCTGGGCCTGAGGAGCGCAGGCACTCAGTAATAATGTAGAAGAACCTTCCACCTTGGTAGGATAACCCAGTTTCAGAGCTCTGAACGGCTGATGCAGAATATGGCAGGCCATATCGCCCAGTGCACCTGTACCGTAATCCCACCATCCGCGCCAGTTCCAGGGATGATAAACGTTGTTGTACGGGTTCAGTTTGGCAGGTCCGGTGAAAAGATCCCAGTTCAATGTGTTGGGGATGCGGTCCGCCTTTTCGGGGGCATTCAGTCCTTGCGGCCAGATAGGACGGTCGGTGGCGCATTCCACTTTGGTTACTTCACCGATTTCTCCATTCCATATCCATTCGCAAACCAGGTCGGTACCTTCGCCCGATGCTCCCTGATTACCCATTTGAGTAACTACTCCGGTAGAGGCGGCCAGCTTGGTCAGCAAACGGGATTCGTAAACGGAGTGAGTCAACGGTTTCTGGCAGTATACGTGCTTGCCCATTGTCATGGCGTCTGCCGTGATGATGGCATGAGTATGGTCGGCGGTAGCAATGATTACGCCGTCAATGGATTTGCCCATTTCATCGTACATCTTGCGATAATCCCAGTATTTCTTCGCATTCGGGAATTCATCGAATACGCCTTTGGCATATTTCCAGTCTACGTCACAAAGGGCTACGATGTTTTCGGTGCCCTTCACGTTGTTGATGTTGGTATGGCCCATACCGCCGATACCTACGGCTGCGAGGTTCAGTTTGTCGGTTGGTGAAACGTGCCCGTGGCTCATACCTAAAATAGAACTGGGAGCAATGGTGATTCCTGCTAAAGCAGCGGCTCCCGTTTTAAGAAATTTTCTTCTTGAAAAGTCTGACATGGTTTTATTATTTTAAGGAGTTAGTTATTTGTGGTGGATTACTATGCAGCAACCCATATCCATTTTTCATGTTTTTTCTGCGTTCGCGTATTTGTTCAAGAGTCTGTAAATTGCCAATAGCCGGCAAGTCATTCATACGAGCATCCTGCAGGAACTTCCACGCATATTCGGATGCAATAGTCGAGTCATACATTAAAGGCAAACGAGGGTTTCGCTTACCGGTCAATATGGAATCGGCGAACAAATCGCACAGCACGTCAATATTCTTACCACCAAAAGGTTTTTCCACACGAAGTGTCTGATGTACTCCGTGTAAATCGACGACAGCTGTTTTGAAATCATGCGTCATACGCACGATACCTTCCGTACCTATAATATCTACATAAGAATTGTGCGTCTGATCTTTCGATAATTGTCCATAGACAAAACCCTGGGTTATATCAAAGACTACGCCATTTTGAAAAGTTCCGTGACATTGTACCCACCAGGGATCTTTATAATTCCACATGTTCACGCCTTGTGCATTCCATGTTCTATATTCACTTTCGGCATACCAGCGAACGATGTCAACATAATGCATTCCACAATCATGGAAAGCAGGACCTTCATATTCGTGTCCTTCACCCGGTGCCAGTCCCGGAGTCATGTGGCAAATACGAATAATGGCCAACTCACCTATTTCTCCCTTCTGAATATATTCCTTCATCAGATTATGATACCAAGAATTTCGCAGATATAAGTTCACCGTAGAAAGTACATTGGAGTTTTCTATCATATCCACCACCTTCCACTCCTTTTCCATCGTATCTGCAACGGGTTTTTCTGCGATGATATGTTTTCCGTACCGAATAGCCTTTTCTATTTGTTCGAGCCTTGAGTCTGCCAATGTGAAGAGCCCGACAACCTGTACACTCTCGTCTTCAAAGATTTTTTGGTCATTCTCTACTACACGAGATTCAGGAGATATTTTTTTAGCAAGTTCGCGCGTGGTAGGATCTGTATCGCAAATATAGGCAATCTCCCATCGCCCGCTTTTCCGCATCGCCTCCCAATAGAATCTTCCCATTCTACCGAAACCGATTATTCCTACTTTTATTTTTGTGTCAAGTGAAAATTGTGCATCCATAAAAAATTGCGAATTTAAGTACAAACAACATAAAAGGTATCAATTTTCATCTGTAGGCAGATTGTTCGAAAACTGATATCGCAAAACTAGCCAAATAAATAACGCTTTATTTAGTCTACACAACTTTATGTAGATTATAAAATAATATTAAACCTTACAAATCAACAACTTACAATCATTTAGGAATATAAAAAATGTAGATTGTTTGGAAAGCATTTTATTTATTGGATGGCACAAATTCGTTTATATTGGTCAGATTTTCATAATTTCATTTTCAAATTCATCCCGGTCCACTGCAGCCTTGTTACGCATTTTAGTACGATAATTATAAACAGTACTTGTAGAGCAACGAAGGAAGTTGGCAATCTTCCCGCTATCCGTAATACCCAAACGTAACAATGCATAGATACGAAGTTCCCTGTTCAACAAAGCGTCCTGCTTAAGAATGATCTTCTCGTCATCTTTCAGTAAAGCATTGAAATCTGAAACAAAAGTCGGATATAAATTCAAAAAGACTCTATCGAAGCGAGTATACAGAGCATCAAGTTCATCATCAATCAATGCGGAAGATTTCAGCTTTTTAATCAGTTCCTCATAGCACTTATTAATGGCTATTTTATACAGCATATTCTGATACTTCTCCATTTTATGAATATAGCTGAAGCACACGTCGAAAAACTGAGCGATATAATGCTCCTTTATATTATTAATCTCGCACAGTTCATCATTCTTATCATTCAACTCACTATTCATGCTGTTCAGTTTGTCGTTCAATCTCAGAAGCTCCTCGTTACTTTGTGCCAGCGCCCGTTTCATCCGCAACGTTTTTTTCATCTGAATATAAATAAACACAACCAACACGATTAAAAGAAAAAGAGAAACGCTGGTTGAGATAAGAAAAGTAATCAGATTCGATTTAGACCTAGCTTCTTCCGTCTGATAAGCCGTATTAATGATAGAATAGAATTTATAGATTTCCATTGCCCGGAAATGAATGCCGGAGGAAACTACATCATCAATAGCCGACTGAGTAAATTTGAAAGCATCCGCTAAATTATTTTCCTCATATTGTATCAGTGCAAGTGCCTGCAAGGAGGCCGTTTCACGTGTGGCATTCTGAATATCAGCAATGGCGGACATCATAAGATATTTCTTCGCATCATCCTCTCTTTTCAAATAGCGGCTCAACATGGCATACGAATGAGTAATCATCGCATAATTAGGAGTTCCTATCTCCTCAGCATTCAGCAACTCATCCAAAATCTTGATCGCCTTTGTTGAATCGCGTCCTGCATAAGAATAAGCCCGTGACAATTTATAGTCAAAGGAAGTATGATCCATAAGAGCATACAGTGAATCCTGATAAACTTCCCGTTTTTTTCCGTACTGATTATTGGTAGCAGAAATCGAATAATACTCCCAAAAACGGGCATATGTATCATAATAAGTAGCTAATAATGAACGAGGAAGTTCTGATGGCTTCATTTTTTCGAGAAGTAATTCTGCATCTCTATATCTGCCGCACATGGAATATACAAGGCTGAGTTGCAAAGAAGACTGGTATTTCAAATAGTTTCTATTTAACTGACGAGCGATTTCAAGGTTCCGGTCGACATAATGGATGGCAGAGTCTATATTAAATTTCTTATACTCATTGTATAATTGGAGATTCACCTTATATTCCCGATCGGGAGTCAACCCAGAGTCCTTCAGTAAACATTTAATCCGAGCGATTCGCTGCTCTTTCTTCTGGACGAAGAGCGGCTTCGCATCTATCATTTTATGCAGAGAGTCAGCCAGTATTTTCAATTCGTTATTTGCATAAAGAGCATTGCCAATTCCCAGAGCAACCAGGAACAGCAAAACGATTCTCTTCAGATAACAACGGTTGAATTTCATATTATTAGCAAAGATGATAAAAAAAAGCGATTTATCCATCAGAACAAATCGCTTTTTTAATATATGAAGTAAATTTGCTCTTATTCAGCAACTACTTCGAAAGGAATTTCTACAGAAACTTCCTTGTGAAGTTTAACGATAGCTTTGTAGTTACCAACTTCTTTCACAGCGTCTTTTACAACGATGATCTTTCTGTCAATTTCGTGACCCAGTTTTGCCAATGCTTCAGCAATCTGGATATTGCTAACAGAACCGAAGATAGTACCTGTTGAACTAACTTTTGTTGCAATAGTCAAAGAAACGCCTTCCAACTTAGCAGCCAATGCTTCAGCATCCTTCTTGATTTTCTCAAGTTTGTGAGCACGTTGTTTCAAGTCTTCAGCCAACATTTTCTTTGCAGAAGGAGAAGCGATGATAGCTTTTCCAGTCGGGATCAGATAATTACGACCGTATCCGGATTTCACGTTTACGATATCGTTCTTATAACCCAAGTTTACGATGTCTTCTTTCAATATAATTTCCATACTTTTCCTCCTTCTTATTTCATCATGTCAGTTACATAAGGCAACAATGCCAAGTGACGAGCTCTCTTCACAGCCTGTGCGATACGACGTTGGAACTTCAAAGAAGTACCAGTGATACGACGTGGAAGAATCTTTCCTTGTTCGTTCAAGAATTTCTTCAAGAATTCAGGATCTTTGTAGTCGATATAACGGATACCGCTCTTTTTGAAACGACAGTATTTTTTCTTCTTAACGTCTACTGAGGGCGGAGTTAAATATCTGATTTCTGATTGAGTCTGTTGTGCCATGATTAATCCTCCTTTTTGTTTGATTTAACACTTCTTCTTTTAGCAGCATATTCCGCAGCATACTTGTCCATTTTGAAAGTCAAGAAGCGGATAACGCGTTCATCACGACGGAAGTTAAGTTCCAACTTGTCAATGACAGTAGGATCTGCATTGAACTCAACCAATTGATAAAAACCTGTTGACTTCTTCTGAATTGGATAAGCCAATTTCTTCAGTCCCCAGTTTTCTTCATTGATAATCTCAGCACCTTCAGCTTGAAGAATACCTTTGAATTTTTCTACCGCTTCCTTCATCTGAACATCAGACAAAACGGGAGTTAAAATGAAAACGGTTTCGTATTGATTCATACTCGTTTAATTAAATAAATAATTTATTTTATTTTAAAATGCGGGTGCAAAGTTAGGCATTTTATTTTGAACTACAAATATTTAATCTTTTTTTGTATCCTAATGTAGGAATTATCCGGGAAGTGGCTTACCTTTGCAAAGTTGTTTAAACAATAATTTCATGATAGAGCAATTTAATTTCGATATCCGGCTTATATTCGCCATCCTAAATGGTAAGGTTTCCGCAGCAATCAACCGGAAGCTATATCGCAATTTCCGTCAGAACGGTCTGGAAATCAGCCCGGAGCAATGGACGGTTCTTATTTTTCTATGGGAAAAAGACGGCGTTACACAACAAGAGTTGTGCAATGCAACTTTTAAAGACAAACCCAGCATGACCCGTCTCATAGACAACATGGAACGGCAGCATCTTGTAGTACGTATTTCCGACAAAAAAGATCGTCGCACCAATCTGATCCACCTGACAAAAGACGGAAAAGAACTGGAAGAGAAGGCACGCATCATTGCGGGGCAGACACTGAAGGAAGCTCTGCATGGCATCACTCTCGAAGAACTGAGCATCGGGCAAGAGGTCTTAAAAAAGGTATTCTACAATACCAAAGACTAAACAGAAAAACAATCGTTTAATTCATAAAATCCACTAAATCTGTCTTTATAATGGATTTTTCACCTAAATTATTTCGCCCGTTAAAGAATTATGCTTTAATTTGTGACTGGAATATTATAATCTATTAAAATACACACGCATGAAAGGCTTATTAAAGAATTTGGGATTGATATTAATCTTGATCGGAGTGGTCATCCTGTTGGCTTGTTCCTTTACCGGCAATGTAAACAACAACGCGGTTTTGGGCAGTTCAGTATTCCTCGTAGTACTAGGACTCATTTCTTATATTGTCATTAATAAGAAGATCGCTGATTAATTTATTAGAAATCAATAAAAAATCCCGGGAACGAATGTTTCCGGGATTTTTTATTTGTGGTTATCGGAGTGCTCATTAAGATTCAACTTCCGGTGTGATCAGCTTATAGCCTTTTCCGTGAATATTGATAATCTCGATAGAATCATCTTCTTTCAGGTGCTTACGCAACTTCGTAATATACACATCCATACTACGGGCATTGAAGTAGTTATCATCAATCCAGATAGTCTTCAGAGCAAAGTCACGTTGCAGAATTTCATTAGCGTGCGCACAAAGCAGTCCGAGAAGTTCAGATTCTTTGGTAGTCAGCTTCGTCTGCTTGCCTTCTGTAGCCAGAATTTGTTTCTGAGTATCGAAAGTAAACTTACCGATCTTGTAGATATTGCTTTCTTTGTTCTTCTTTCCACGAACACGTCTCAAGATAGCTTCAATTCTGAAAGTCAACTCTTCCATACTGAATGGTTTCGTGATATAATCATCTGCACCAATCTTAAATCCTTCCAGGATATCTTCTTTCAGCGTTTTTGCAGTCAGGAAGATGATAGGTATCTCAGCATTCGCAGCACGGACATCCTGTGCCAACGTAAAGCCATCCTTTTTAGGCATCATAACGTCAAACACGCACAAGTCATATTTATTCTTCAAGAAAGCCTTATAACCGGCTTCTCCATCAGGATATAACTCAGCAGAATAACCTTTTGCCTGTAAATATTCTCTTAAAAGCATGCCAAGATTTTCGTCATCCTCGCATAATAAAATACGCAGTTTCTCGTCCATATCAATTATTTTTTAATAAAGGTAATGCAATAATAAATTTAGTTCCTACGTTCAGGTCGCTTTCTGCTCTAATGGTTCCCTTATGATCGGTAATAATTTTCTTCACATAAGCCAGTCCCAGTCCAAAGCCCTTCACATCGTGCAGATTACCCGTATGCACACGATAGAACTTTTCAAATATCTTTTTCAGGTTTTCCTTTTTGATACCGATACCGTTATCCTGTATCGAAATCATCAGTTTACCCGATTCATTCCACGTTTTCACTTTCAGTTCCAGATCCTCTTCCGCTTTCTTATATTTCACCGCATTATCCATCAGATTGAAGATCACATTGGTAAGATGCATTTCATCTGCAAATATAACAGGATCGGCTGCCTCAAGGTTCGATGTTATCTTACCATTATATCGTTCCACTTTCAGTGCAAAGGTATTGATCACTCCCGAAATCAGTTCATTCGCATCAATCTCCTTCATCTTCAGTGTTGCCTTCTGCCGGTCGAACATTGACATCTGCAGCACCTTTTCCACTTGAAAGCGCAAGCGCTTGGTCTCATCATTTATGACTCCCGATATATGCTGGAACATTTGCGGTGATTTTGCTACCGCGGGGTCCTTCAACATCTGTGCTGCCAGCGAGATAGTTGATATCGGCGTCTTGAACTCATGCGTCATGTTATTGACAAAGTCATTCTTCATTTCCGTCAACTTCTTCTGACGGAATACGATATAAATCGTAAAGATGAATGTCACCAACAACACCAACGTAAATATCAGTGACGGAATCATGAAACTGATCGAATCAAAAATATAGTCCTTCTTTCCCGGGAAATGCACTTTCAGAATACTCATCTTTGCAGGGGGGTCGTTTTTAAACAATGCCTGCTGATAGGATTCTTCACTTCCTTTTGCTTCATAATCTGCACAACGGTATACTTCACGTCCATCCTTGTCAATCACTGCAAAATGATAAGGCAAGTCTATACCATTATTATATAAGTTCGATTTCAGATAATCGTCAAGGTCCCTGAACCGTACTCTATCACCAATCGACTTGTCACTCGCACGTCTAATCATGTCCAACACTACTTCATCCAACAGTGCCCGCTGATACATATAGCGATTCTTGATAGCTTCCAACATCGAATTAGAAGTCTGAGGAATCGTGTTTCGTCCACGTACCATCGCTTTAGGAAGTTCAGACGGTTTGATCTTCATCACCCTCAATTCAAAGTCAGAAATAATCTTGCCATCCCGTGACTTCACTTGAAATCGCTGTGTCCCCCGAACTACATTATTCTGCCCTAATGAAGTATTGTTTTCAGTCAGCGCTTTTCTTTCAGCATCCGAAATATCCTCAACCAACCAGCGCATAGTTTCTGCATATTCTACATCCTTGGAAACCTGATCCAGACTGTTGCGCACAGCCGAATCAAATTGCTCCTTCCGGGTTTTCATCATTTCCTCTATATAACTGACCTGCAAATACAACAGACTAAGGAAAGAAAGCCCCATTACAATACTTAATATCCAAATTGTTGACTTCTTCATAGCAACAAAATTAACACTCCCTAATTAACACTCCTAACACATTAACTTGATTTAACCGGAAGTTCCCGGAAATTAACCGTAAAGAGCTATTTAGGTTGTATTCTGATTACTACAACAATATAACTCCTCCTTTGGTTTGCAAATTTAATAAAAAATTAAATCTTTTCCTTGCGATTTTCCATCTTTATTAATCATAGTTAAACAAAAACCGCTGTCTTTTACTTAAAAAAGACAACGGTTTTAACAGTTTTGAGAGAATTATTGTTTATTCCTCTGTTTGTTTAGCTTCAAAATCCTTAATCAACTTATCCTGAACATCTGTCGGAACAAGTTCATAACTAGCAAACTTCATGATAAATGAAGCACGTCCGCCGGTAAGTGAGCTAAGTGCTGTCGAATATGAAGACATTTCCTTCAAAGGTACTTTAGCAACAAGTTTCTCGAAACCTTTTTCGCTGCTCATACCCATAATCATGGCACGGCGTCCTTGAAGATCTCCCATCACATCACCCATTCTGTCGGACGGAACAAATACTTCCACATCATAAATCGGTTCCAAAATCTTCGGACCGGCATTCTTGAAGGCTTCACTGAATGCGTTACGTCCGGCAAGCATAAAGGAGATTTCATTTGAGTCTACCGGGTGCATCTTACCATCATATACGATTACACGTACGTCACGGGCATACGAACCTGTCAACGGGCCTTGTTCCAGGCGTGACATGATACCTTTCATAATAGCAGGCAAGAAACGGGCATCGATAGAACCACCTACGATACTGTTAATAAATACCAGTTTACCGCCCCATTCCAATGGAATTTCTTCAGTACCTCTCACGGTAATCTTAAATTCCTGTCCATTGAATTTGTAAGTATCGGGCACAGGCATACCTTCTTTATAAGGTTCAACGATCAGGTGAACTTCACCGAACTGACCAGCACCACCGGATTGTTTCTTATGACGATAATCGGCACGGGCAGCCTTCGTAATCGTTTCACGATACGGAATCTTCGGTTCCTCAAATTTAACCTGAAGTTTTTCATTATTTTCCAGACGCCACTTCAACGTACGCAGATGGAATTCTCCCTGTCCGTGTACCAGCGTTTGCTTCAATTCTTTCGATTGCTCGATCACCCATGTCGGATCTTCTTCACGCATACGGTTCAGGATGGTCATCATCTTTTCCACGTCCGCTTCGTTCACCGGTTTAATAGCACGGGAATATTTAGAATTCGGATATTTGATAAAGTTGAATTTATAATCGCAGTCTTTACCGTTGAGTGTATTGCCTGTCTTCACATCTTTCAGTTTTACGGCAGCACCGATATCACCCGCCTGAAGTTCTTCCACTTTCACACGGTTACCACCAGCTACGACATAAATCTGAGCGATACGTTCTTTCGAACCACGGTCGGCATTCAGCAAGTCATCACCTTCACGAACCTTGCCGCTCATTACTTTAAAGTAAGATACTTCACCGATATGCGGCTCGACACTCGTTTTGAAGAAATACAAAGATTCGGGACCGTTTACGTCCGGAGCTACTTCCTTACCATCTGTGTTTTCCACTTTCGGCATTTCAGACACGAAAGGAACTACGTTGCCAAGGAATTCCATCAGACGGCGAACGCCCATGTCCTTACCACCGCAAACACAGAATACTGGGAACATACCTCTGGCGATCAATCCCTTACGGATACCTTCACGCATTTCATCTTCTGTCAGAGAATCTTGTTCAAAAAATTTCTCCATCAGTCCTTCGTCATTTTCGGCAGCAGCTTCTACCAATGCTTTATGCATTTCCATAGCCTTATCCATTTCTTCTGCCGGAATATCTTCAATCACAGGAGCACCGCCTTCGGGTTTCCACGAATATTTTTTCATCAACAATACGTCAATCAAGGCATTAAAGCCCGGACCGGTAGCAATAGGATACTGGATGGGAACCACCTTAGATCCATACGCTTCTTTCAGTTGTTCGAGGATATTATCATAGTCGCATTTTTCATTATCAAGCTGGTTGACTAGAAAAATAACTGGCTTATTCAATTTTTCAGTGTATCGGAAGTGATTTTGTGTACCGACTTCGACGCCGTATTGGCCATTGAGAAGAATAATTGCTGTGTCGGTCACATTAAGTGCAGTTACCGTACTGCCAACGAAGTCGTCCGAACCCGGACAGTCTATAATATTAAGCTTTTTATTGTTCCATTCTACGTGGAGAACGGTAGAGAAAACGGAGTAACCATACTCTTGTTCAACAGGGAAATAATCGCTAACTGTGTTTTTTGCGGCAACAGATCCGCGACGTTTTATAACACCACTCTCGAAAAGCATCGCTTCCACGAGAGTGGTTTTCCCAGAGCCAGAACTTCCCAACAAGGCAATGTTCTTAATTTCATTAGTCTGATATACTTTCATAATATATAAGATTTTAGTAATTACTCAGTATGTTTCTCGCATACCATTAATTTAGTGATGCGCAAATTAGGGATTTATTGGGGGAAAAGCAATATTTATGACAGTGTTACTAAACAATGTTATGTAACATAAGGTCCGTTTTATGGGTAGCAGACAGGCCAGACTTATACCTAATTCCCGTTAATTGTATCAATTGCTCAGAAAAAAGGTTTAAATTTGCAGGCTATAATCAATTGGTAACAAGCTAAACATCTACTATGGCAGGTATTTACCTTCATATTCCCTTCTGTAAGACACGTTGCATCTATTGCGACTTTTATTCGACTACCCGCAGCGAATTAAAGACGCATTATGTGCATACCCTCTGCCGTGAACTGGAAATGCGGAAAGAATATCTGAAAGGCGAACCTGTAGAAACCATTTATTTCGGAGGAGGAACTCCCTCTCAACTGGAGGAAGCTGATTTTAAACACATCTTTGAAACGATACGGGAAAATTACGGAATGGAACACTGCCGGGAGATCACTCTGGAAGCCAATCCGGACGATCTGTCCCAGGAATATCTGAAGATGTTATCCTCGCTCCCTTTCAACCGTATCAGCATGGGGATACAGACTTTTGATGATACGACACTCCAATTACTGAAACGCCGCCATAGCTCCCAAACAGCCGTCGAAGCTGTCCGCAGATGCAGGGAAGCGGGATTTCAGAATATCAGCATTGATCTGATTTACGGACTGCCCGGCGAAACAAAGGAACGGTGGGTAAACGACCTCCGGCAAGCTATCCGCCTGGATGTAGAGCATATTTCTGCTTACCATTTGACTTACGAAGAAGATACACCTATATATAATATGTTGAAGCAACATCAGATAGAGGAAGTAGACGAAGATTCCAGTCTGCAGTTCTTTACATTGCTGATCGAACATTTGCAGAATGCAGGATACGAGCATTATGAAATATCCAATTTCTGCCGCCCCGACAAATACTCCCGTCACAATACTTCGTACTGGAGGGGAATACCATATTTGGGCTGCGGACCGTCCGCACATTCATTCAATGGAACGACACGCGAATGGAACGTATCTTCCATCGACCTATATATAAAAGGTATAGAAGGAAACCAGCGCGACTTTGAGACAGAAAACCTGGACCAAACGACCCGTTACAACGAATTTATCATTACCACCATACGCACCGTATGGGGAACACCTATAGAAAAACTAAAACAAGAGTTCGGTAATGAACTGTGGGAATATTGCCGGAAAATGTCTGCCCCCTATCTGGAAAATGGGAAACTGGAAATCCACGAGGGGGCTTTACGCCTGACACGGGAAGGAATTTTCATCTCCGACAGCATTATGAGCGACTTGCTTTGGGTTAATTAAAAAACTAAACGATCAGCCGATGACCGAATCAGAAGTAAGGAAGTTATTACGGCAAATGAAGGAACTGGACTCGCAAACAGCCTTCCGCGACTTCTATAACATGACTTACGACCGACTCTTCCGCATAGCCTACTATTATGTGAAACAGGAAGAATGGTCGCAGGAAATCGTACTCGACATCTTCCTCAAACTCTGGAAGCAGCGCGACACTCTTCTTGATGTGAAAAACATCGAGGACTATTGCTTTATTCTGGTCAAGAACGCTTCTCTCAATTATCTGGAAAAAGAGTCGAAGTACACCACCATTCATTCCGATTCCCTGCCGGAGCCACAGGAACAAAGTTATTCTCCGGAAGAGTCATTAATCAGTGAAGAACTGTTTGCAATCTATGTGAAAGCACTCGACCGGCTTCCGGAACGTTGCCGGGAAATATTCATCCGTATCCGTGAAGAAAAACAAAGTTATGCCCAAGTAGCAGAAGAATTGGATATCAGCATAAAGACAGTTGATGCCCAGCTACAGAAAGCTGTCTCCCGACTGAAAGAGATGATTTCGTCCAGCGGATAACCGGAGATCACCCGAACCGTTCAGCACTTCTTTTTTATATTAACTTTTATTTGCACAAAAGGCGTAGGGAGTTTCTGTCAATCTCCGGTCTTTATCAGCAAATAAACCGATTAATCACTAAAAAAGATTGAATGATGAAAAAGTTTAATGACGCAAACGTTGGACTCTTTGTCCTTTTAACAGCATGCCTGAGCCTATTTTCCTGCAACAACGACAATGACAATTATCCTAAGGATTATGTAGGATTTGAAAAATCTACCCGAACAGTAGAATGTGACAAGAATCAATCCGAGAGTGAGTTGCAGATTAAAATTATTGCCACCGACAAATCCAAAGAAGACAGGACAGTGTTACTTGCCACTCCTGCTTTGCCGGCGGGACAGGCACCGATTATGAAACTAACAGAAACCAAAGTCACCATCAAGGCGGGACAGAAATCGGCAACGACCACCATTAAGTTATATCCCAAAAAGATGGTACTGAAACAGCAGAACATTACCTTATCCTGTACTCCCCAGTGGAAAGAAGGCAGTGTAAGCAAGCTGACGATTCTGCTGAAACGGAATTAGAAAGAAAGCTAAATAGAAAAAGATATGAAATATACCGATAGAGAATTAGAAGACATACTGAACAAGCTCATCGCTTCCACCCGCTCACCGAGAGGACGTTTTTCAGCAGCATCCAGTTATCCGCAACTGGAGAAAAAGCTGAATTTCCGCAACCGCCGGTTGTATCTGACACGCACATTTGCGGCAGCGGCAGCAGTAGTTTTACTCTGTCTATCGGTATGGACAGCTTATCTGTACATGCAGCCGGCAACCATACAGACTGTTAGCACTTTGGCAGAAACACGTACCGTCCATCTGCCCGACGGCACTTCCGTCACGCTAAACCATTATTCTTCCCTTTCCTATCCGGAACGGTTCAAATCGGATAACCGGGAAGTGGAGTTGAGCGGAGAAGCCTATTTTGAAGTAAGTAAAGACCCAAAGCATCCGTTTATAGTGCAGACAGAAACGATTGACGTTCAAGTATTGGGCACTCACTTCAATGTGGACGCCTATCCCGATAATCCGGATGTAAAGACGACTTTATTAACAGGGTCGGTTGCAGTCAGCAATAAAAACAACTCAGTACGCATGGTGCTGAAACCGAATGAGGCGGCTATATATAATAAGGTGGAACAAAAGCTTACTCGCAAGGTACTGGAGAATGCCGGAGATGAAATTTCATGGCGCCACGGGGAGTTCATATTCGATGATCTGCCGTTGCAGGAGATTGCCCGCGAACTTTCCAACTCGTTCGGAACAACCATTCACATTGCCGACTCAACCTTGCGAAATTATCGGATCACAGCGCGATTCCGTAATGGAGAAGACTTGGATGCGATTTTATCTGTACTGCATAATGCCGGTTATTTCAACTATTCACGAAACACTCAACAGATTACTATTACTAAAAACTAGACTAAATGAGAACTATTCACCAAGGACACCTACCTATCAGAACGCTCGTTCTGATAGGTATGGTGATCCTTATCACCGCACAGGCATACGCACAGAATGCAAATGCCCGACTCACAATCACATTGCGAAATGCTACATTGAAGGAGTTCGTCAAGTTAATCGAAAACTCTACAGGATATTCTTTTATCTACAGTGAAGAAATCAGCATCAGCCATAAAATCAATCTGAAAGTGAAAGATATGCCTTTGCATGAGATACTGGATCTCGTATTCAAGGATGAACCGATCAGTTACAAGTTCTCTGAGAGATACATTCTCCTGCAAAAGAAAAGGGTGCAAAAGCCGGTAAGCCGCAAGTTTACTATCAGCGGATATGTTACCGACGGGACGTCGTCCGAGACGTTGATTGGTACTAATATCATTGAGAGTCATCAATATCAAGGCACTACTACCAATCCTTACGGCTTTTATAGTATCACTCTGCCCGAAGGAGAAACGGAATTACGTTTCTCTTATTTGGGATATACCACAGAAACACATCATTTCACCCTTGCTCAAGATACTCTGCTGAATATTCGTATGAAAGGAAACGCACAATTAGAAGAAGTAGTGGTCGTTTCAGATAAAGCAGAAGCAGGGACAGTTGCCACACAGATGGGAGCTGTCGAGATTCCAATGGTGCAAATCAAGAATACTCCAAGTATATTAGGAGAATCAGATGTAATGAAAGCCATTCAGTTAATGCCCGGAGTACAGGCAGGAGTAGACGGATCGGCTGGATTATATATACGTGGTGGCAGTCCCGACCAAAATCTGATCTTACTTGACGGAACTCCGGTATATAACGTAGACCATATGTTCGGCTTCTTTTCCGTCTTTACTCCTGAAGCTATCAAAAAGGTCACTTTATTTAAAAGTTCCTTTCCTGCACGCTTCGGCGGACGCCTTTCTTCCGTCATTGACGTACGCACCAATGACGGGGATATGAAAAAATATCATGGGACACTCAGTATCGGCTTGCTAACCAGCAAAATAAATTTGGAAGGACCGATTGTGAAAGACAAAACATCATTCAACATATCCGCCAGACGTTCGTATATTGATTTAATAGCCAAACCATTCATGCCCGATGATGAGAAATACAACTATTACTTTTATGATATCAATGCAAAGATCAATCACAAGTTTTCCGACCGGAGCCGTTTATATCTGAGTGCTTATAACGGGAAAGATCACTTCGCTACCCAATATGATGATAATAGCGATTTCAAGGACGGAAGTAAAATGAACTGGGGAAACACAATCATTTCCGCCAGATGGAACTACATTTTCAATAATCGCCTGTTTAGCAACACGACAGTTTCCTACAACAACTACCTATTCAATGTAAGTGCATATTCGAATAATCAATATTCACTCACCAATAACACAACCTTCATCAACCGATACTCTTCAGACTATCGTTCAGGTATCAATGACTGGAATTATCAGATAGATTTTGATTACAACCCATCTCCTATGCACCATATTAAATTTGGAGCAGGATATATCTATCACCGTTTTCGTCCGGAAGTGATGACCTCCAAAATATCAGACAAGGTAGACTCTGAGGCATTTCGCGACACTACTTACCACAGCATGAACAACAGCCGGATTTATGCACATGAAGTATCGGCTTATGCAGAAGATAACCTAAAAATCGGTACTCGTCTACGGCTTAATCTTGGATTACACTTTTCTCTGTTTCAAGTACAAAAACAAAGTTATTTCTCCTTGCAGCCGCGTGTCTCAACACGTTATCAACTAAGTAAAGACGTAATTCTCAAGGCATCTTATACAAAGATGAGTCAATATGTACATCTGCTTTCGTCCATGCCCATCGCTATGCCTACTGATTTATGGGTGCCTGTCACAAAAAAAATCAAACCGATGCGATCCCACCAGTATTCATTGGGGGGATATTATACAGGTATCAAAGGTTGGGAGTTCTCAGTAGAAGGCTATTACAAAGACATGTACAATGTGCTGGAATATAAAGACGGAGTCAGTTTTTTCGGTTCTTCCACCGGATGGGAAAGCAAAGTTGAAATGGGGAAAGGACGTTCGATGGGAATTGAATTTATGGCTCAAAAAACGCTCGGGAAGACAACAGGCTGGTTGTCTTATACCTTATCCAAAAGCGACCGCAAATTTGCTAAAGGTGCTATCAACAATGGAGAGCGATTTCCATACAAATATGATCGGCGCCATATTATTAATCTGACTCTCAACCATAAATTCAGCGAACGTATTGACATCGGTGCCTCGTGGGTGTTTTACACAGGAGGAACCAGTACTATTCCCGAAGAAAAAACAACCATCATCCGTCCTGGTAATGGAGCAAACAATGGCTTTATTCTGGGATTCGATAACTACTACAATCCTATTTATAACAATTCCCCTAATGTTGGAGAGGCCAATTACATAGAACATCGCAATAATTACCGGCTGCCTGCGAGCCACCGGTTGAACATAGGGATTAATTTCAATAAAAAGACCAAGCACGGAATGCGTATCTGGAACATCAGTCTTTATAATGCATACAACTCCATGAATCCGGCATGGGTATTTCGCTCTCATAATGACGATGGAAAAAGTGTGATCAAAAAATATACCCTGCTCCCCTGCATTCCATCTTTTACTTACACTTACAAATTCTAAGTTAACATGAAAACTTATATATATCATCCGCTTATCCTGCTAGTTATAATACTGGTGACAGTATCTTGTGAAAATGAACTCCCTTTTAATATAAAGGATAATCCTCCTAAATTGGTAATGAATGCATTCATTAACGCTGACAGTCTGACAAATGTCTTATTCCTTAACCTGACGGGAAAAGACTATGCCAACCACATTGAAAATGCCACTGTAGAGGTTCACGTCAACGGAGAGTTAAGAGAGACCTTGCGCCCACTCCCGATGGAAACTGAGTATGACAAGCAATGCCGGTTCAACATCACAGGCAAATTTGCTTCGGGAGAAGTAGTGCGTATTGATGCCATGACCGATGACGGCAAATATCATGCCTGGGCAGAAGTCACCGTTCCGCAACGCCTTGATAAAATAGAAAACATCGACACGCTCACCGTCCCGCTAATACAAAACGGACATACTCAAGACTACATGCGCTACAAAATAACTTTTAAAGACCGCCCGAACGAGGCAAACTTCTACCGCATTGTAGTAGATAAACAAATGCGACTATGGGGATACAACCACGAAGAAGGAGGAGAAGATTACCTTCACTGGACAAAGCATATCACTTATTCATTTATCGGACGCGAAGACATAGTACTGACAGACGGTCAACCTTCCACAGGAGATGACGAAGACAACGGACTGTTCGACACAGCTAAAAACATTTATGGTGTCTTTGATGATTCGCGATTTAGAGATACCTCCTATACAATGACGGTCTACAACGATCCCGCCATCCCATACAACAACAATTACAACGGATATTATGAAGGAATGGATGTCATCATCCGTTTGTTGAGTATCACGGAAACAGAATATTACTATCTGAAAGCACTCAATCTAGTCGATTCCGACGTTTATGACGAAACAATTAACGAACCTCTCAGATATCCCAGTAATGTACATGGAGGTACGGGAATGATAGGTATCAGCACGGAAGTATCTCAAACGGTTCGAATCAGGGAAAATAACCCGAAATGACTTGCAAAAATAAATATAGGAGCAGGATTCATAAGTAACTTTCATCTAAAAGATACCCCTGCTCCACCAATCCCCGCTTATCAGTTAGTTCCATCAATACTCCCTCCCGAATCAAGACAAGTCGATTGACAACCTCTAAGACTTTTTCGTAATTATGATCAGCAATCACTATCCCTTTCTCTTCCGAATGTTTTTTTATTAACCCGATCAGTTTATCTACCAAATGAAAGGATAAATAATCGAAAGGCTCATCCAACAGGACAAATTTAGCATTGCCCAGCAAAAGCAACTTAGCTTCCAAATATCTCCGTTCACCTCCGGAAAGTTGGGAGACACGCCGTTCCATACACGACTGGGCAACTTCATCATCCTCATAAAAATAGGGAACGACATTAGCATCCAGGTAACAGTCTACCAATTTATTTATCTTTTCATGCTTGGGCAAGTAGCCTTGTTGCGGCAGGAAGGCTATTGTCCTTGCATGTTGGTAAGGAGCCGAAAGGACCTTACATTCATCCAACCGGATAAATTTCCGGTCTGCTTTCATTGTTCCGAAGATTATTTGCATCAACACGGATTTTCCTGTACCGTTCCTGCCGAACAATCCAATAACATCACCTGTATTTATTTTCAGGTAAACATCAGTCAGCAGTTGCCTGGTACCGAAATTCTTAATAATACTATCTATTTCAAGCAAGTGATGCATAATTTTACAATCCAAAGTACAGACCAATATACAGCAAACACAAAGACAATCAAGTTCCGTTTCAGAATTCCGGAATTATAATAGAAAAAGTAGGCTTCCTTTTCAAGAAACTCCTTATAAAGCAAACTGGCAACAATTCCCCAGCCACCCAATAGATAAGGAAAAGCTTCCCAAAACAAGCTCCAGTCAGCTTTTGATACAATAAGTGCACCTAATATAGACAGCGGAACGTTTATTTTCAACGTACTGTGGAAAAACAAATAATATAGTTTTAGTCTCCGCATATATCTTACATTAATTTGACGGCTATAAATATATGAATTTAAATTAGACATCTTACTAAAAACCAGGCTTCAATTTCTGTTTTTATTCCAAATTCGCTGAAAGTTTCCTTTCATTTTACGAACGTCTCCACCGACTTTAATTAGGAACAACGATCTATTTCAATTATCTTTGCAGCCAAAAACAGGCACTTACTATGTTTATCATCATCGGAATTATGCTGACAGGAATGCTTTTTGGCTTCCTGTTACGTAATAAAAGACTATCTTGGATACATAAAATAATCACCCTGCTGATATGGGTCCTGCTCTTCCTCCTCGGGATTGATGTAGGAGGAAACGAGGCTATCATCAAAGGACTGCATACATTGGGACTCGAAGCACTCATTATCACACTGGCGGCAGTGACCGGCAGTATACTTTGCGCATGGGGACTCTGGTACCTATTATATATAAGGAATAAAGGAAAGGAGACGGAAGTATGAAAGGAAGTCTGATCATCGTCTCATTTTTCATTCTCGGTACCCTTTGCGGGTTTTATCATCTGATTCCTTACGATTTTACGGATAGCAAACTAAGCTATTACGCCCTTTGCGGACTGATGTTCTGCGTAGGTATCAGTATCGGTAATGATCCCAACACACTGAAAAGTTTCCGTTCTCTGAATCCCCGCCTGATGTTTCTCCCCGTCATGACGATACTGGGGACATTGGCAGGATGCGCCGTAGCAGGCATTTTCATGAGCCAAAGAACCTCTTCAGACTGTATGGCAGTGGGAGCCGGATTCGGCTACTATTCCCTTTCGAGTATATTCATCACCGAATATAAAGGTCCGGAATTGGGAACAATCGCATTGTTATCCAACATCATGCGTGAAATCATAGCATTGCTGGGAGCCCCGTTACTCGTGAAGTATTTCGGCAAGCTGGCCCCTATTTCTGTAGGAGGAGCTACCACAATGGACACTACTCTTCCCATCATCACCCGATGTTCCGGAAAAGAATTCGTAATCATTTCTATCTTTCATGGTTTTGTAGTTGATTTCAGTGTTCCATTTCTCGTCACCTTCCTTTGCTCAATATCATTTTAACAGCAATATTCCTTAAAATTCAGTTATATTACATTTTCGTTTCCGCACACGTATTGCAAAAATGTTTCAGAATAAGGTCTTTTTGTATCAAAAAGCAGTTGATTTCTTGATTTACATCAAGAAATCAACCGAAACAAAATCTTTTCCTTTTCTTTATTTTTATGCTATAAAACATATCGCTATATTTGCATAGGTAAAAAGAAAAAACTAAGCGATTAGATCAGTTTTCAATAGGTATTAGATTTGTTTTTTAGGAATAGTTTTTAGGTATAACAATTAAAAAGTAGGTATTATGAAACGTTTAGGATTAACATTAGTGGCAGCACTCTGCCTCGCTGCTTCGACTTTTGCAGCAGGAAACCAACCTACAACTGCAAAATGGGAAGGTAACATCAACGTAAATAAATTAGGTAAATATTTGCAGTTAAACTCTGTTCAGAGCGAAGAAGTAGCAAACATCTGCGATTATTTCTCAGAACAGATGTCAAGAGCCACTACAGCCAAGAAAGATAAAGAAGCAAAATTGCGCAACGCTGTATACGGCAACTTGAAACTTATGAGAAAGACGCTCAGCGCTGAACAATATGCTAAATATGCCGCTTTGATGAACCTTACTTTACTGAATAAAGGCATCGACCTAAGTAAGTAAAATTGAATCATATAGCAAGAGAAAGGGTGGAGACCGGTCAAGTTCTCCACCCTTCTTTTTATCTCATCCCACCTGCCGGACTTTATTCCGGCAAATACATTTTCAGCATCATTTACAAGTACACCGGAATCATTTGATAGTCACCATGGTAGCCCCGAAACCATATTCCTGAAAAGAGGCATCCTGATAACGGTAATTGCTGTGTTTCCGTTTCAATTCATCAATAATGGCTTTCCGAAGCACTCCGTCTCCTTTTCCGTGAATAAACACAACTTTCTGCTCACGCTTCTCTTTATTCGCCTCTATTACTTCACGGAATTTGTCCAGTTGGTAGTTCAGAATTTCGCTGTTACTCATTCCGTGCGTATCATCAAGCAGAGAATCAATATGAAGGTCTACTTCAATAATCCCATTTTTTCCGCTCTGACCGTGGTTGGGCTTCATAATAGGCTGCGACTTGGGTTTATCCACAAACTTTTTCTGCAACAAAGCTGACTGAATCTCTTCCGCCGACACATATACCTGCTTGGCAGGCACGTCATCTTTCACAATATCATAAATCAGAGCAGGTTCTTCGAAGAAATCGGAAGCACTGAATGTATGCAGTTTATAGAATTTCACCGTATCAATCCTCAGCTCTACGCTGACAGCAGGTTTGATGGCAGCAGGCTTTCCATCCTTGAAAGCGATCAGCTGGACAGCTACCCGTTCCATTTCATTCAATACATCCTTGGTGAATTCTTCCAGTAACAGTTTGGTATTCGGCTCTACCAGTCCATGTGAACGGTTGTTCCAAGCCTTTCCTTCCGCACTCAGATAAGTATAATACAGATAGTAATTGCTGTCATTCACCAAATATGCCTCGAAAGGAGTAGTCATCATCGCTTTGGCATCTTCGGGCACATAAGCCAAAAACACATTCAACGTATCACCGCCACGCACTTCCGGCTGGCGCTGTATAACCGGCATTTCCGGTTTGGCCGGCTTCGCGGGTTCCTCCTGCTTCGGAGCTGTCGCGGCAGGCTTGCGTTTTATATTGTAATCATCCGCCTCAATCACGACACATTCACGTATCGGCATCGGGATATCAAAACCATCCGCATCTTCCACCAGTACAAAGTCTTTTCCTTTGAATCCTGTTACGATTCCACCGCCTACCTCACTGAGGAAACGCACCTTATCTCCTATTTTCATTATTGTATCTCCTATTAAAATTCAAACTTAAAACGGGTAACAAAGATAGGGATTTATATGAAAATACAGTAACTTTGCCGCAAAATATAACGGAACGATTCTCGTCCCCCATTAACGACAAGACCGATGAAAGAACTTATTAAAGTCATAGCTTTTGATGCAGACGACACGCTGTGGAGTAACGAACCTTTTTTTCAGGAAGTGGAAAAACAGTATACGGATTTGCTGAAACCGTATGGCACCTCCAAAGAAATCTCAGCCGCCTTATTCCAAACAGAAATGAATAATCTGCAAATTTTGGGATATGGCGCCAAGGCGTTTACCATTTCAATGGTCGAAACAGCATTACAGATCAGCAACGGAAAGATTGCAGCCGACATTATTCGGCAAATTGTCGATTTAGGGAAATCCTTGTTGAAAATGCCTATCGAATTACTTCCGGGAGTCAAGGAAACGCTGAAAACGCTGAAAGAAACGGGAAAATACAAGTTGGTAGTAGCTACAAAGGGAGATTTGCTGGACCAGGAGAATAAGCTGGAACGTTCGGGATTATCTCCTTACTTTGACCATATCGAGGTGATGTCCGACAAGACGGAAAAAGAATATCTCCGGCTATTGAGTATTCTGCAAATAGCTCCTTCCGAACTTTTGATGGTCGGCAATTCTTTTAAATCGGATATTCAGCCGGTCTTATCTTTAGGTGGATACGGAGTACATATTCCTTTTGAAGTCATGTGGAAGCATGAAGTAACGGAAACGTTCGCACACGAACGCTTGAAACAGGTGAAAAGACTCGATGATCTGCTATCTTTACTTGGATAAATACTCTATCTGGATAAATCCCGGATAAATTCAAGGAATATTACAGCAATTTCATCAGCTCCGCTGCCCGACAGGCTTCTATCGAGTTGCCGACAGAAAGTTTTTCCAAAATATTCTGTCGGTGGCGGTTGACCGTATTCACACTGATATAAAGAGTCGCTGCTATTTCTTTACTCGACAGCCCTTTCCGTATGCAGCGCAGTATTTCCTTTTCGCGTTCTGAAAGGATATTGCGGTGCTCTTCCGAAAGGGATAATGTTTCTACTTCCCCACGTTCCATCTGGGTTATCGTAGCATAAATGCCTTGTTCCGGCCGTTGGTCGGCAGATAAGGAATAAAGGCAGAAGATCAGCCAAACATTGCCGGCAGGGGTGTTCTGCATGATTTGCACAAGGTTGTCAATGTATTGATAAACGCCTTTTTCATTCATCATACGCAGTCTGCATCTGCCCCGATATTTCAGCCGTTCGCCGGGAGACATGGAAAAAGTCTTCTGGAAAAACTTGTATTCCATCAAACGCTTTTCTACCAAATCTTCCGGATGAATGCGCCGGTAGATACAATCTTCGTCCATCGAATCAATTACGCTTAAAGCCGCCTCTTCGGGAGTAAGTCCCAGGAAATTCGCCCACGGATGGACAGTAACGTAACTTTTCCGGTTCGAAAGATCGGAAATGACAGCACACCCTCCATTAACTTCCGTCAATGAGCGGACAAACTGCTGGTGTTGTTCCACTATTCCATTATCCAGTGCTTCGTGCGCTGTCGGATGCGTAGCATAGACTTCATCTATTTCCTTTTGTAGTACGTCCATCGTATAAAATGGTTATTATTCAGTATTGTCGCAAGGACAGGCATGACCTATCTTTGCACCACAAAGATAAATAAATAAGAAAAGAACATGAAACATTTAAAAATCAAAATCATGTCAATCGCGTTATTGGCGGCAGCAACTTCTTCTATGGCACAAAGTTTGGACAAAATGAACTGGCTGAATGAGCCTCAGCAATGGGAAATAAAAGAAGGCAAGGCTTTAGTGATGGACGTTCCGGCGAAAACCGATTTCTGGCGGATTTCCCACTACGGATTTACGGTAGACGACGGACCTTTCTACTATGCTACTTATGGCGGAGAGTTCGAAGTGAAAGTAAAGATTACCGGAAACTATGTGACTACTTTCGACCAAATGGGATTGATGTTGCGCATCGATCATGAGAACTGGATAAAGGCAGGGGTAGAGTACGTAGACGGCAAACAGAATGTAAGTGCCGTAGTCACCCACCGCACCAGCGACTGGAGTGTAGTGCAACTGCCGGATGCTCCTCGTTCTTTATGGATTAAAGCGGTCCGCCGACTGGATGCAGTGGAGATTTTCTTCTCCCGCGATGATAAGGAATATACGATGATACGTACTTGCTGGTTGCAGGATAATTGTCCGGTTATGGTCGGATTAATGGGAGCCTGCCCGGACGGAAAGGGATTCACGGCCACATTCGAAGAATTTAAGGTAACTCCTTTGGCAGATCAGCGGAGACTGGAATGGGCTAAAAAACAAGCCGACAAATAAAGAAAGACAGTTCTTCCAACAAGCTCCCTTAGATGGCGGAGCAAAATGATGGTACACAATCACACTTCACGGACGGTCTTGTTGAGCCAATCAATAGCGATTCACTCAGAACAATTACCCTTTAGGGAGATGTATGGCTAAACAAGTATTCCATCAGCCAAAATGATCGTCATTCTTGGCTATTTTCTTCCGTTGCACCTAGGTACAACAATTGTCTCACCTTGGTTAAACAACTGAAGCACCTAGGTGACTCTTTCGTCTCACCTAGGTGCAACGAAAAAAAAATCGCTATTTATGTGATTAATGAGTAACTATCGTCGGCTAATGGATAGTAACAGAACCCAGTTCCGTATCCTAACGGAACTTTCCACTAAACACTCCCACTTTACCGATGTCCCATAGAGCTATTTTTCCAAAAAACGGGTAAATTTCTGCCGCTCCCGTTCCAACGTTTCTTCATTCATATCGGCCACCTGCCTGAACCATGAATACTTCAGGTCCACACTTTTCTTCTTCACCGATTTATCCCAGTTTCCTATGACCTGCCCGTTATGAAGGACAATCGGAAAGAACAATCCGTTATTAGTAAACGCTTTGGAATAATGTTCAAGGGGCAGAACATCCGTCCGGTCTTTATATCCCAGCAGATATTCATCATAAGAAGGCAAAAGATGTATATGCCCCGACAGTTTGCCACGAGTCCGGCAGATGTCATGAATATACCATGTCTGTTCCTTCCATTGTTCGGTTATCAGTTCCGAAGCAATCAGATAAACAGCCTGTTTTGCATCCGAAACCGACAGCCCTGACCACCAAATGAAATCCTGCAAAACTGCCGGAGAATGGCTACGGAAATAACTCCGTGCCAAGCGCGCCAAAGACTCGTCTTTCGTCAGTTCGGGCATCGGCGGAACCCGTTCTTCCAAAAGTGCGTACGTGCATTTGCTTCCTCTGTCCTCGCCACTACAAATGATGCCTTCCTGCTCCGCACGTGCCATAAAGCGAGTCATACGGCGATTGTCCGCCACAATCCCCGAACGGTTAAAGTGTTCGGCAATCTCTTGTTTTGTCAGACTTTTCTTTCCACAAAGAATCTTCTCCAACAGGTCATGCGCTTTCGTATAGAGTTCATTCGGGATGTCCAGATCATATCCTTTCGCAAAAGAATCATTTGCCGAAATAATACGTTGCGCGGAAAGTTTCAGCATCCAGCGGATATCCTCTGCCGCCACCAGATGCCACGTAGGACGCATCACATGAGTCCTCAGAATTTCTCCCTCACGCAACGCCTTCTCTACTGTTTGAATTGTAGCCGATTTCAGACGCATCCCTACTGCCCACTTCACCATGGAATAGTTCTGTGCCTGCATGGCTCCCATCCAAGACACCAACTCTTTAGGTTCACGGAAAAGTGGATTTAATAACTGCTGATTCAGTAAACGGATATTCGGTATATTCATAAATTAGTTATTTTATTTGCCACAAATATAAAATCTTTTCGCTAACAAATCATTATAAATGATTAATTGATAAGCAGAAAGAACTTTTTTTATCCGCCGGACAGGAATTAAATATCATTTTCTATTTCTTCTTTTGTAAGAATAATCCCCCGTCATACGACTAACTCTCCAAAATACATTAAAATTTAAATGAAGTGGAAGAAGAATTTATCGAACTAATCAATCAGTATCAAGGGATATTGCAGAAAATATGCAATATCTATTTCTACCAGCATCCGTTCCGTGAGGATTATTATCAAGAGATATTAATCCGGCTGTGGAAAGCATACCCCAAATTCAAGCAGGAGAGCACCGTTTCGACATGGCTCTACAGAGTCACGCTGAACACTGCCATCGATCTTGTGCGGAAAGAATCTGTGCAGCCCGTTTACAAAGAGTTATCGACACAGGAATATGCCATACATGACAGCCATCCAGAAGAGAACACCGCAACGGATAAAAAAGAGCAGCTATATCAAGCCATCAACCGGTTGTCCGAAATAGAAAAAGCGATTATCATTCTTTATCTTGAAAGCTATGAATACAAAGAGATTGCCGCCGTTATCGGCATTTCCGAGAGTAATGTCGGAGTAAAAATTAATAGAATCAAGAAACAACTCATTAAACAATTAAACAATGGAAGACAATAATTTGAAAGAATGCTGGAAAGAAATACATACCGGCACAGAAATAAAGCCAATGAATATAAAAGAAGTGATACGCAAGAAGCATTGTCGTACCATTTCCCAAACCTTACGTCGTCAGAAAACGTTGATCTCTTTATTTGCCATCCTGCTGGCATTCTCCGTAGCTGCCAGTATCTGGGATACGATCATCATGGGAAGCGCCTCGATCTCCCTATGGGCCGGAAGTGCCTTTCTGCTGTTTCTGCTGGTTTCGGCCATTGGACATTATCAGCTCCTCACAAGGTCAGCAGACACATATTCACTGAAAGAATCCGGAGCAATGCTCAAAAAACAGCTGGAACGAAGAATCAATATTGATTTCATCATATATCTGATATTCTTTTACGGAACAGCCGTCAGGTTCGTGATTCAATATTTCAATGATTACGAAGGATTAAAAGGGCTTACATTCATTCTGATGCTCTTTACGGGCATCCTTCTTGCCATTCCATGGCTCATGAGGTATCAGCAGAAACATCGGTACAGATATTATTTCAACTCTCTCGATAAGAGTCAGAAGCTGTTGGAAGTCTCCGAATAAATCTCTACTTTTGTACTCCATAACAAAGAATATACTTAGAATGATGCTCTATAAACTTATTTCCCCTTCCATGGTAAAGGCAACAATCCAGTTGCCAGCTTCCAAAAGTATCAGCAACCGTGCACTCATCATCAATGCGCTGGGTAAAGGCATTTATCCGCCGGAAAACCTGTCCGATTGCGATGATACCCAAGTCATGATAAAAGCCCTGACCGAAGGTAAAGAGACTATAGACATCATGGCAGCCGGAACCGCCATGCGTTTCCTGACCGCTTATCTGAGTGCCACTTCGGGAGAACGGATTATCACAGGCACCGCCCGTATGCAGCAACGCCCGATACAGATTCTGGTCAACGCCCTTCGCGAGTTGGGAGCTGAAATAGAGTACACCCATAACGAAGGATATCCGCCTCTTCGCATCAAGGGCGCAGAGCTGAAAGGAAATGAAATCACGCTGAAGGGAAACGTCAGTTCACAGTATATATCCGCCCTGCTGATGATAGGTCCTGTGCTCAAAGACGGACTGACACTGCACTTGACAGGAGAAATCATTTCCCGTCCTTATATCAATCTGACACTGCAATTAATGCAGGACTTCGGAGCAAAAGCGGCATGGACTTCACCCAGCAGCATCTCCGTAGCTCCGCAACCGTATCAGAGTGTCCCCTTCACCGTAGAAAGCGACTGGAGCGCTGCTTCTTACTGGTATCAGATTGCCGCTTTGTCTCCGGAAGCAGAGATTGAACTGTTGGGATTATTCCGCAACAGTTATCAGGGAGACAGTCGGGGAGCGGAAGTTTTCTCCCGTCTGGGGATCACGACGGAGTTCACTCCCAAAGGCGTAAAGATCAAAAAAACAGGCAAGACACCGGAACGACTGGAAGAAGACTTCGTTGACATTCCGGACCTGGCACAAACGTTCGTTGTAACTTGCGCTTTATTAAATATCCCTTTCCGTTTCACAGGCTTGCAGAGTCTGAAAATAAAGGAAACAGACCGCATCGCCGCATTGAGAACCGAACTTAAAAAGCTGGGATACCTCATCGAAGAAGAAAATGACAGCGTATTGATGTGGAACGGCGAACGTTGCGAACCGGAAGCGGTTCCTGTGATTGCGACCTACGAAGACCACCGGATGGCGATGGCATTCGCACCGGCAGTAATCACCTTCCCTAAGCTGCTGATTGCTGACCCGCAAGTTGTTTCCAAATCGTATCCCGGTTATTGGGAGGATTTGAAACTTGCCGGATTCCAAGTGATAAACGAAGGTTAATCATTGTCGTACTGTGGAAGATTTCAATAAATATACTTCCCATATCAACTATTCCCCTATTGTAGATTTTACATTACAGCAGGGAAAAGAGACTTCTTATAAAAAAGGAGAGTACTTTGTACGGCAAGGAGAAGCCTGTAAGATCATGGGATTTGTTGTTTCCGGCTCTTTCCGCTATTGTTGCGTCAACAGTCTGGGCGAAAGCAGCATTGTCGGATATACATTCGACCATTCTTTTGTCGGGAATTATCCGGCTTTCCAGTTGCAGGACCAATCAAATGTAGATATTCAAGCGTTATGCGACTGTACGGTGTATGTGATCAACCATTCCCAACTGGCAGATTTCTACGACATTAACAACGACCACCAAAAACTGGGACGCCGGATTGCGGAAACTCTTCTGTGGGAAATATATGATCGGATGATCTCCATGTACAGTCTGACACCGGAAGAACGTTATCTGGATATTATCAACCGCTGTCCTGACCTGCTGAAACTGATTACTTTAAAAGAACTTGCCTCCTATCTCCTGATTCGTCCGGAAACATTGAGCCGCATCCGGAGAAAAGTAGTTCGGAAGTAAATTCTTGATTTCAATCAAGATTTTATTCAGACTCCTCCCCTACCTTTGCAGGCAAACATAGTCTATTTTAATTCATGAAGAAAATAATAATTGTAGGCGCAACCTCCGGCATCGGTCGTGGATTGGCAGAACAGTATGCCCGTGAAGACTGCCTTATCGGTATCACCGGTCGCCGTGAGAATCTATTAAAAGAGATTTGCGCACAAGATAAAGATAAACTATTCTATCAGGTATGTGACATCACTCACACAGAAACGCCCCTTTTATCACTGGAAACGCTTGTACAAGAAATGGGAGGCATGGATATGCTGATTATCTGTGCCGGAACGGGGGAACTGAATCCGCAGCTCTCCTATCAGCTCGAAGAACCGACCTTATTGACCAACGTAGTGGGATTTACCAATATCGCCGGCTGGGGGTTCCGGTACTTTGAACAGCAGAAAGGCGGGCATCTGATTAACATTTCCTCAGTAGGCGGAACACGCGGCAGCGGTGTAGCACCAGCTTATAATGCTTCAAAAGCCTATCAAATCAATTACATGGAGGGACTTCGGCAAAAGGCGGCAAAGCTACCCTTTGCTGTCTACACCACTGACATCCGTCCGGGATTTATAGATACAGCGATGGCGAAAGGAGAAGGATTGTTTTGGGTTACTCCTGTCGATAAAGCCGTAAAACAAATCAAAAAGGCTATATCAGACAGGAAAAAAGTCGCCTTTATCTCCAAAAGATGGAAATATGTGGCATGGTTATTCAAACTGATTCCTTCCGCCCTTTATTGCAAGATGTAAAACAGCCTTTCAGTGAGGCTGAGTTACCATGAAGCTTCATTGGCCATCTTCCACATATTAAGAAAAGAAGCCTTGGTGATTTCCACTATCTTATCCCAGTTTAACCGGTCAGCATGATCGGATGGCTGGTGATAATCGGGATGTCCGTCCGTATGATACCAGATAATAGGAATACCTGCTTTGGCAAACGTTCCATTGTCACTGCCCCCTACCGGATTGTCCCAGGCACGATAGTCCGGTTCCAACTGTAAACCATACTTCTTAATATCCTTTTTCAGCCAGTCTCCAAAAGAGGGATGAGCAGCTGTATAGAAATAGACGACATGTTTCGGTTGTTCCGGTTTATTGTTGCGACCTATCATATCAAAGTTGAGATATCCCTTGATCTGCGAAACAAAAGGGCAAGTCTGTACAAAATATTTAGAACCGAGCAATCCCTTTTCTTCTCCGTCCCAAAAGGCAAAGATTACATTTCGCTCCGGTTGTTGTCCGCTTGCAAGAAATGCCCGGGCAATCTGCAATACAGCCGAGACACCGGAAGCATTGTCATCCGCGCCGTTATAAATCTGATCTCCGTCAAGTGCCGGGTCTATCCCCAAATGGTCAAAGTGAGCGCCTACGATGACATATTCCTTCGTATTCTTACCGGGAATCATAGCCAGTACGTTCCTCATAGATAGTTTTTGATGAACTTCCTGTTTCAGCTTCGCTACAGAGTCCGGATGAACTTCCAGACGTCCTTTCTTCTGACGCTCTTTGCGGTAAGCATCAAAAGGCTGGAAGTAGCTTTCGTTCAGAGGTTGGATTCCCATCCATTGTAAGATAGATGCTATATACTCAGAGGAGACATACGAACCGTGGAATCCGGCTTCACGTCCCTGTAATTCATCACTTGCAAGGAAACCGATTGTTGCTTCGGCAGAAGAACGGTTGATCGTGTTCAAGCCCTTTTCTTCGGGAGACTGTGCAAAAGTTACTGTTCCTACAAGTATTAATCCGAATAATATAATTCTTTGTTTCATCGTGGTATATAATTTAGAGTCCATGTTACAAAAGTACGAAAAGAACACAGAATCTATCCTTAAATACAAAAAAAGAGTAAGCAGTTGCCATCTTTTATAAGATTTGGCTGCTCACTCTTTCTACAAACTATTAAGACCTTGTTATCCTGTCAATCTTTCCTTATTTTGAAAAAGGAGACATGCGGAAAGCATATTTATAAACTGTATTCTTCTGAATTTCATAAGCGGGACGGGGACCCGGTCCGCAACTGGCATTACCCAGACCACGCTGTATGCAATCCAGATTCAGCACCACCTCCGCACGATAAATATCAGGCAAGGCATGACCGTACTTGATTTCAAACAAGTCCTTATCCGTATAGTGCAAAGCACTGAAATCAAATGTATCGGCAGCAGTAATCTTGATTCCTTTACCTGCTTTATTGGTCAAAGTCAGCCAGCGGGTATCACAACGCCCACCCATCGTCTGAGAACGGGCATAACTCTCTTTCATATCATTGACAGCAGACTGGTATTTGCCGACATAAGCCGCATTCTTCCGATCCCGATAATTTTCTATCGGACCGCGACCATACCATTCCAACTGCTCCAACGAAGGATTAAAGAAGGCCTGTAACGACAGACGGGGAAGATTAAAGTCATCATTCGTTGTAAAAGAAGCATCCACATCTATTTCACCATTACCATACAAACGGTAAATCAATGTATAAGGCACTTTCACATCTCCGACGGTTTCCTGCAACTGAATCGTTACAATTGCCGACTGATTATCTTCCGACCATTTCCAGTCGAAACTGATTACCTCCGTTTGGGTATCCTGCCATTTACGCACATCGTTATTGATAAAACGGAACGTATTCAGCGACCATCCTTCACGCAGATGAAGCATATTATCGCCATTATAACGGATACCGGTCAACTTGCCTTCTTTCTTATCAAAGGTGATTTCTACACCGGGACGGCGGAAGAACAAATAACGCTTCTCCTCTTCCACCACCTTAAACAGAGATTCTTTAGATGAGGCGGAAACTGCTACCGGCTGTAGCCCGGTATTCGGGGATTTTTGAAGCAAAAGTTGTTCCGTAGCTACGATATGTCCGGCTTTTGCCCATACGCAATCCTTCTTTAGTTTTATTTCAAGGTTCAAATAATATTCACCTTCTGAAGTTAAATAGCGGGAATAAGGTATCTGCACCGCACGATGCTCTCCAGGCTTACCATCGGGTAGGCTGAACTCTTCTTCCGCTATCGGCACACCATCTTTCAAAATCACATAGCGCAGATTAAAATCATGCAGATTCAGGAAAGCATAGCGGTTACGAACGCCGATACTGTTTTCAGCATTCGGTTCCAATGTGATATATTGGTAGACTTTCTTCACTTCCCACAACTTAGGAGTAACTTGACGATCAGCCGTCACAATCCCGTTACAACAGAAATCATTGTCGTTAGGGCGATCACCGAAGCTGCCTCCAAAATAATAATGATCGGCAGGCTGTCCGGGCATATTAATGCCCTGATCCACCCAATCCCAGATGCATCCTCCGATCATACGTTTCGAATGATGCTCGATATAATCCCAGTATTCTTCCAGATTACCGATGGCGTTGCCCATCGCATGAGCATATTCACAAAGGAAATAAGGCTTGTTACGGGGTTGCTCGTCCTGTTCGATCATACTTTCAATCGAAGGATACATACGGGAATCCATATCGGCCACATCGTTCATTCCTTCATAATGGATATAACGGTCGTCTATCGCTTTGGCTGCCTGATAGGTAGCCTCAAAGTTACGACCACCACCGGACTCATTGCCCATTGACCAGAAAATGACCGAAGGATGATTCTTATCCCGTTCCACCATACGCACCATCCGGTCGACGTAAGCTCCTTCCCAACTTTCACGGTTTGACAGCGACATATTGCCGTGACACTCAATATCGGCCTCATCCATGACGTACAAGCCATAATAATCATACAGCGAATACATCTTCGGATCGTTCGGATAATGACTGGTACGAATCGTGTTGAGATTGAAACGCTTAAAGAGAAGAATGTCCTCTATCATGCTTTCCACCGGAACAGCTTTTCCAAACTGCGGATGTATGTCATGCCGGTTGGCTCCTTTAAAAAGGATCAATGCATAGTTGATATACACCTTATTATTCCGGATCTCTATCTTACGGAAACCATATTGCTGGCTCGTCGCTTCAAGCACATTGCCTGCGGCATCAAGCAGTTCCAGTTGGACGGTATACAGAGAAGGAGTCTCAGCACTCCATAACCGAGGGTCGCGAATCGTAGTCGTACCTTCACAGACGTTTTCCTGTCCACCAGTTATCTTACCGGTAGGTATGATAAACGAACTCACAGGCTTTCCTTCCGTATTCAGCAAAGAGACACGTACGGTAGCTTCCTGTACTTTCTTTCCGTAATTATGCACATCCGTTTTCACTTTCAGTTCCGCTTTATCCAGACGGTCGCTGATCTGAGAAGTCAGGTGAATGTCACGTAGACGAACTTTCGGACTGGCTACCAAATAAACATCCCGATGAATACCACTTAAACGGAACATATCCTGATCTTCAAGGAAACTGCCGTCACACCAGCGGTAAACTTCTACGGCAACCGTATTATTACCCGCTTTGACGTAAGGAGTGATACGAAATTCTGCATCATTACTGGACCCTTGCGAATAACCGACTTTCTTACCGTTGATCCATACATAAGCTGCACTATAAATTCCATCGAAATGGATAAAGACTTCTTTGTCTTTCCAGTCGGCAGGAAGAGCAAATTCACGGCGATAAGATCCTACCGCATTCGGCTCTTTCTCTACAGCATATCCACGCTGCCCCTGTATAAAAGGAGGATTGTTACGGATGGGATAAGTAATATTGGTATAAATAGGTGTACCATATCCGTGCATCTCCCAGTTGGAGGGAACAGGAATCTCTTTCCAGCCAGAGACATCATAACTCGTTTTATAGAAATCCACCGGACGTTCCGAAGGTTGTTTCACCCAGTTAAACTTCCAGTTTCCATTCAACAGCAGATAACGGGAAGAGCGGGTACGCTCCCAAGGACGGGTATAAGCGGGATCCGCCTTCATCTCTTCCGAATTGACGAAAGGAATAAATGTAGCCCTGCCTTCTTCTTTATTGATTGCATAGATACGTTCATTTTCCCAGTCATTATGACTCGTTGTTTTCAAGGCTTCCGCCACTACTTTCAGGTTCGATTTCCGTATCTGCCACTGCTGGTTACTTTTCGAAGCTTCCGGTTCTAACTGAAAGACAGGCTCTCCGACCAGTCCGGCATCAGGAAATCCTAAGTTATAGCCAGTCCCGACATTGGTTAATACGTAATTCCCATTCGGCAAAGCCGTTATTTTCCATTGCTGGTTCGGATTTTTAGGGTCTGCCGACCATTGAATCACGGAACATTCTACTTTTCCTTTACCACTATTATCTACATTCATTTGAGTCAAGGGACTGGTTATCGTATAGCATCCCTCTTGTTCGCATGGAATCAGGTTCCAGACCTGCGATTCTTTGTCTGCCTCCCGCTTACTGATAAATATTTTCGTATTCGTATCCAGACTCTCCTGATTGTCTAGCACTAATCCGTTGACCGTATGGATTTCATATCCTTGCTTCGGATCAAACTGCTGCGCCACAACCGCAGAGGCGGAAAACGACAGTGCAATCAATGCACTTCCCAAGATTTTTAATCGTTGCATCATTTAGTAGTCTAATTTATATTATAATTTGAAAACCGGTGACTGTTTATATACGCCAAAAGTATGGATAGCCGGACAAGCCTTACCGTCCTGAATACGCAAACGTACCTGCTTTGCTTTCACCGGTGCCAGACGTACAATCCATTTATGACCAATGGCCTGCTTGTCCGTCGCCTCCGGAATGGTGATCCAGTTTTTGCCATCAACAGTGTACTCCACACTCCACTTCGTCGTCCGATGTCCCAATTCGATAACTTCTTCGATCATCAGACAATCAAACTCAATAGTTTTGGGCAAGGTAAAAATTATATCCGCTTTTACCTCTCCGTCTTTTCCGGCAAAATAAGTGTTTTTCTCATTGTCCAGCATTTTTTCCGGACTATACTTTGCACCCCGTACATTGGTCGCTTTCACTTTGGCTCCTCTCAACAGATTCGTACTGAAAGTCTCATCAATCCCCTGTTTTAACAAGGCGGCGTGCAGCGAATCGGTCGAATGAATCAAACCACGTCTGTCGGGCGGGAAATTCAGAAGCAATACACTATTACGCCCCACGGAGGTACAGTAGATATCCCAAAGTTCACGGACACTCTTCACACGGCTATCCTCTTCGGCATGATAGAACCAGCTGGGACGTATTGAAACATCTGTTTCTGCCGGAATATACGCATCACCATCCAGCATACCCTCATTCAAACCTTTGTAATACTGAGCTTCATCACGAATAGCTACTGAGTCAGTCGTCGCCCAACAAGGATCACCCGCTTCTCCCGCTTCATTCCCCATCCAGCGGACATCAGCAAACGGATAAGAATTCTTTGTACCGAAGATAACGCAATCCGGCTGTTTTTCACGGACAATCTTATACCAATGACGATAAACAGGCGTTGTCAATTCGTCGGCTCCCGCGCCGTCCCACCATGTTTCCCATATCTTACCGTAATCACTCATCAGTTCGCCAAGCTGGTGGGCATAATATTCCTTGTAGCGTTCGGTCGTATATAAAGGTGAAAGGTGTTCGTGACGGTCATGAGGTCCCAGATAGATTCCTGCCTTCAATCCATACTCTTCACAAGCATCGACAAACTCGCGGACTACATCTCCTTTACCGTTCTTCCACGCTGCATTCTTCACACTATAATCTGTGTACTTGCTAGGCCACAAGCAAAATCCGTCGGCATGCTTGGCAGTCAGAATAGCAGCGGGAATCCCCGCTGCTTTTAATGTCTGCATCCACTGCCTGCAATCCAGGGCTGTGGGATTGAAAATTGCCGTACTTGCCTTCCCGTCACCTTCATTCACATATTCTTCAAATGTATTGATTCCAAAATGAAAGAAAGCAATCATCTCCCGATTGTACCATTCAAGTTGACGGGCACTCGGAACCAACCCGCAAGGAGCTGGTGCTTGTTGAGCTATGACCGGCAGAGAACTGAATGCAGCAACTGCCGATGCAACTAATACTTTTATGTTCATAATAAATAACTTACGAGTATATTCGTTTATTTAGGACCCAGATTTTGTTTCACCAGCTGCACGAATTGATCGACCGGAACAACACGCACATTGTCATTCAATCCATCAATGACGGTTTTGATACTTTGCTGGTTCTTTGTCCAGCAATGTACAAATACAAAAGTATATCCGTCGGCACTATGCGGATTGGCAGAGCGGCTATTGATCTGAGAAATGACAGTCGATTCTTCACCTCTGTTCGAGCCACCGTCGATGCCTTCCCATAATACGCTTCTCTGCTCAATCACCGGCTTGCCATTATCCGAAAATTTGATTCTTCCATCCCCTTTTTCTCCATATCCTGTGTAGAAAATCGCATCGATATTAGGCTGAGCCAGATACTTATTGTAAACTTTCGGATTATCCATAATCTTCTGATCCAGAATATTACAGATATTCAAGCCTGACTTATCGACATACTCATTCAACTTAGCCAGATAATCGTCCAGGTCGGCATCCGACATCTTACTCGGGAATATATAGCTGCTGCCACTCGGACCCGCTACAAAGTAATCGCCTTCTTTGCTATTCTCATAGTACCAGCGTAAAGCAGCCGGAGCCAAATCGTACAGAGAAGGTGAAATGGTATATCCGAGTGGGAATTGACCGTGCAGGTCATGATCCATGTATCCCTGTTGCCCCCAAAGGTTAAACGCAATATTATCACCGTCACTGACGAGGAATGTCACATAGTGCACATTCTCTTCGGTAACCACTTCTTTAGTTGCCGGACGCTGTTTCAGTCCTGTTGTATCATATATACTACTCAACGTGGCCAGATTAGCCGCCTGATCGGTCGGCAACATAGAAACACCCAATTGAGAAGCATTATTCACCATGCCCCATTCATCCAGATCATAATAACCGAAACAATAAGCTCCTTTATCCAGATCTTTCAGTATAGAAGTACGCCATGACCAATCCCTGCGCGCATTGTAGTCATAAAAAGCAAAAGCATTGGTCATTGTGATATAATCGCGCAGGTGATGGAAGATTTCCGGTTTCATATCGGCTGCAAGACTCTTGTCCAACTGGTCTTTATAATTCTCGTACAACCACTTCTCATCATAAGACCTTACGTCCATAAGTTCGGTTGTCACTCCCATTGCCTTTACCTTATCGACAAGAGATTCCGGTACCGCAATCCCCCGAAGCAACCCACATAAAGAAGTAGCTACATTGATCGAATGAGATTGTCCTTCCGAATAAGGCGTATAGACAATATACCCCTTGATCACTCCGGTTTCTACATAATGCTGTACCAACGGAGCCAAAGCATTATAAGTATTTACCGGAATTCCGTACTTATTCTGCATCTGCTTCAACCATACGGAAGAAGGACCTCCTTCATTGATATAAACCTGATCGCCCGTCACTCTTGCCGCAAGCCCTGCCAAAGTGGAAAGAATTACTTTCTCGCCATCATTCAGTCCTGTGATGGAAATAGAATTCAGGGATTTCAGTTCACGACCTTTCAGATGCATAAATCCCCTGTCCAGCGGTTCTGCCGGATCTATCAGCCCATCACCCGGTTCTTCACCCGGACCTCCCGGATTCTCGGTAGACGGAGTATATTTAGGAACGACCACACCTGCCGTCGGATCTTCCATACAGGAGATTAACAGACAGAACGTCAAAAGTATATAAATGTATTTTTTCATGGTAATCGTTTTTTCTGTTATTTAATAATAGAAATCGCATTAATCTCTGCTACCGCTGTTGCCCATTTGCCACTATACACGGCAGTTATTGTCAGACGGAAATAACGTGCCTGCTTAAATCCCGGAAAATAGGAACGGAATTCCTCTTTTGCCCCCGCAGGAAGGTCGCTGTAAGTTCCTGCCGACTCCCACTTCGAGCCATCCAGACTGGTTTCCATCGTCATCTCCTGCGGCCATGCTTCACCATGATCTCTGGATACATACTGAAAGCCCAGCATTTTCACTTCCTGCCCCATATCTACTACGATATGATGTGGTGGCTGAGGCTCGTTGCCTTTCCATTGTGTATGCCAGAAAGTTCCTTTCAGTCCGTCAAAAGCGTGGATAGCGTGACCGTTATCCGACCCTTCGCCGCTCGTCTCTTCCGAAGAAACTTCTACTACCTGCCATGCACTGCGGTCGGCCAATGGCATCGCCCATACATCCTCCGCACCACTCAAAAGGTAATATACTGTCTGCTGAATATGATCCGCCTGCGCACCTTCTACCGAAGTGATAGTGACCGGCAACAAATAAGAATCAAACGGCTGGATTTTTCCCTGTGCATTTACCGTAAGCACCAGATCGGCAGAAGAACTCTCCCCGGCCGGAATCACAGTTTCTGTTGTCAGCGTATAGCAATCGGAAGGAAGCAAAGGATAGTCTGTCCCACACAAAGAATTATACTCCTGCACCTTCGCCTCATCCACAGTCAACTGTACCTTTACATCTCCTCCCACTTCCTTACCGGAACGGGTCACATAGTCACTGGCAGTCACAGCCACATGAAATACTTCTCTCAGTTCTTCACCCAAATCGAAGTTTTTAATCTGCAAAGTTTTGGCTTCCGGAATATATACTTTACAAACATCATCATCACTACATCCACTCAGCAAGGCAAACGAACAAAGTACCGCACTTGCCGCCATGACAAATCTATTTAGTTTCATACGAATAATCTTTCAAGGTTTACATTCTTTATTAATATCCGGGATTCTGCCCGTTTACCCATCCGTCTTCACCACCATTTTGCTCGCGGATCACCGGATTCTTGTCTATCACATACTGCGGAATGGGCTGATAATACATACGTGGCAGGAAGGTACGTTTACCAACTTCATGATAATTGTATTCCCACACACCATCTCCATTGGTATCTTCTATCTTCATACCACCAATCGGTTTATTCATCACTCCGTTTTCACCATCACAAATCTTCCAGCGAAGAATGTCCCACCAACGCTTATCTTCAAATGCCAATTCTATACGGCGATCTCTCCGAATGATTTCCCGCAACTGATTTTCTGTGATTCCCTGCGGATAAGTATCGCCGATAGAAGGCATATTATCTCCACGTGTTCTCACCATATCCAGATATTCGATGGCAGTCGGTTTATCTCCCGCTTCCAAAGAAGCTTCTGCATACATCAGCAACACATCTGCATAACGGAAGAAAATATAATTTGCCATTCCGTTGCTCATTTGCAGATTGTCCGCTCCATTCACGGATTCATCAATCGTTTTACGAGTGTAGTATCCCGTATTCGTAACGTCACTATCCGAAGAAGTATCAATCTCATTGGGACTACCTACTCCTACACGAGTAATAATCTCTTCCCCCTGCCACATAGATCCATCATACAGGATGCTCTGGTAGAAGCGTTTCTCACGATTTTTATAAGGATTATTCTTATTGTAACCGGATGCAGGATCAGTGATAGGCAATCCGTTGGCCATGCAATAGTCGTCAACCAGTTCCTGTGTAGGCTGCATATTTCCCCAACTGGACTGTACTCCTTTTACAAACACCGGACCGAACAGACCTTCACGACGCCCTCCATTCTGCTTAGACATCTGGAAGTCGAAGATCACTTCATCGTTATTGTTGGTAGCTTCTGTCCAAAGGTCCAAAATAGTCGGTTGCAGATGATAGACCTGTAAGTCAATTACATCTTTCAAGGTAGCCGCAGCTGCTTCCCAGCGTTTCTTGTCTTTGCCCGGATTACGCAATTCACTGGCATGAAACAGTTCCACCCATCCTTTCAGTGTCAGAATTGCTCCTTTGGAAGCACGCCCCAGATCGGAACCGCTACGGCGCGGAGGAAGATCATCTTTAATCTCGTCCAACTCTTTGTCGATAAACTCAAATGTTTTCTGTGCAGTCTCACGCGGATAAAAGATATCCGTACTCACGTTATTATCCAGCACTTCCGTGATGATAGGCACACCACCGTACGCCATCCAAAGATAGTGATAGAACCAGGCACGCAGGAAACGCACTTCTGCAAGGCGTTCTTTCTTATATTCTGCCGAGAAATCGGATTCTGTTACTTTCGTAATGAAAAGATTGCAGGAACGGATACGCTCATACTGTCCTTTGGCGTCGTCATTATTCTGACGTCCCCATTTCCACATATCCCAGGGGCCGGGTATCCAGCTGGTAGGAGATAATGCTCCGGTATAAATCGTTGTACGGGCATTCATCCATTCCGCACCTACGTATGAATTATCCGAATATTGGTCCAGATTCTGTGTTTCATTGTTCAGATGCGGCAACTGATTATAGATATCATTCAGAAACATATCGGCATTTTCTTCCGATCCCCAGACCGTTGTATCTCCAAAACGGTCTTTCGGCTCTATTTCAAGCCAGTCTTCACAGGCAGACAGCAAGGCTAATGAGCCTGCCAGGCAAACTGTTTTTATTATATTATGTATTCTCATATTCTATCTTGTTATGATGGTTAACTAATTAAAAAGTAATATTCAAACCAAAAGCATATACAGCCTGCTGCATATAGTATTTACCATTAGCGGATTTGGCTTCCGGGTCGATCAGCTCTTTCATAAACGGAGTCCATGTCCAGAGGTTTTGTCCGGAAGCATATACACGGGCAGAGCTGATACCAATAAAGTTCAGTGCCGAACGAGGCAAGGTATAACCGATTTCAATACTCTTCAAACGGATATAAGTAGCATCACGTACCCACCACGAAGAAGGTTGACGATGGTTATTCACCGTTACTTCACTGGTCAGACGGGGATAAGGTGCGTTCGTGTTATCCGGCGTCCAGTGATCACTGAATTGTAACTTAGTAGCCGAACCGGAATCAAAGAAAGGCATTACCAAAGTCTCACCCAATGAGATACTGGTACGGGTAGCCCCTTGAATCAATGCGTTCAGGTCGAAGTTCTTCCATTGGACAGTAGGAGCCAGACCGAAAATAATTTCGGGCGCCCAGTTAGAGAAGCCGATCACTGTCTGGTCGTGTTCGTCAATCTTTCCATCAGGCACGCCGTTAGGACCGCTTAAATCTTCGTAGCGCAAATCACCCGGATATACCTGTCCCCAAGGTTGAGTAGCGATGCCGGCCTTTAAGGAACCGTCAGGATTGAAGTCGTCATAAGTAAAGTACCCCAAAGCATTGTATCCGAACATTGTTCCGTCGGGACGTCCTGTTCTGCGACGATTCGGATTATTAAAGGTGGCTTCCGTCTCAAATACTTCATCCAGAATATTACGTGCGAAAGTGAAAGTACCTTTTGCACTGATCATCCAGTCTTTGCCGATACGTTTGTTGAAATTCAGAGATAAATCAATACCTTGATTGTGCATACTTCCCGCATTGACCTGTGACAAAGGAATACCATATTCTGCCGGAACCAATGCATTCGGAGCCATCAGCATATTCGAACGCTTCTCATAGAAATAGTCAGCTTCCAGAGAAAACATACCGTTCAATACGGAAAACTCCACACCGAAGTCAAACTTCTTAGCTTTCTCCCAAGTAATGTTCGGGTTCCCCTGCAAGTTCTCCCACATACCCATCATAGGTACACCGCCAAAGTTTACAGCGTTTCCGAATCCGTAATCACTCATATATTGATAGGAACTACCAGCCAAATTTCCGGACTCACCATAAGAAAGACGCAATTTCAGTTTATCCATCCATTCGACATCTTTCATAAAGGATTCTTCCCGCAAGTTCCATCCCAGTGAGAAAGCAGGGAAGAAACCAAAACGTTTGCCTGGAGCAAAATAGTAGTGTCCGTCATAACGACCGGAAACTTCCGCCATATAACGGTTATCATAATTATATCCCAAACGGAATGCATAACCTACCTGACGTTCTTTCCAAGACGTACCACCGTTGCTGATATCGGCAGGGTCACTGCTTCCCGCATTGATTTCATCTATGTTAATATTATAATTCAGACGTTTGGCACTCATATTCCATACGTTTCTTTCGCGTGCTTCAATAACTCCGAGTCCAGTAACCGTATGCTTGCCGAAAGTCCGTGAGTAATTAATCATTCCCTGATAAGTCATGCTCACGCTTTCTTCAAACGATTGTTCCAGATTCGGTTTCTCCGGTCCCTGGAATCCTTCCACGAATTGATACGGAGTTTGTGATGCATCCAGTGTGTATACAGGTATCGGTGTCAGATATTTCTTTTTCTTCACACGATACGGATCGTAGTTGATTACTCCTTTGATGCTTAACCCTTGAATGAAGGGAAGCTGTTGCTCTATGGAGAGAGAAGTATTCAGTTGGTCGGCCGGCTCCTGACGATATCCGCTACGATAGGTCAGCCCGAAAAGTGACTTACCTACATATTGTCCCCACAGACCATTCGAGTACTGTATAGCAGAGATAGGAGGTGTACGATATGCCTGATACATGATGTCGCCTGTATCGGCACCCGGATAATTCTTCTTTTCGTGCCATCCACCCAGACTTAAACTGATTTTCGTATATTTGGTGGCATCCACGCTTAAATTAGCCAGCAGATTAAAACGCTGGTAATCGGTAGTACTCCACATTCCTTCCTGATAAGAATATCCTAAAGATACGTAGTACTGGAATTTATCGCTACCACCGGATAATTGCAAGTTGTGATTCGTAATCACAGAATTGTTTTGTACCAAGTCACGCAGACCGTTGCTATTAGGATAACGGTCAGGATCGGCATCGGGGTCTCCGGCACAGGTTTTCCGGTACATTTCCAGATCATGCTGTGAGTAGGCATAATAATTGGGATAACCTGCATTCATAGCCGCTTCGTTTTTCATCAAAGCATATTCATACGAATTAACCTGGTCAGTGATGCGGGTCGGGTTCTGAAAACCGATATATCCATTGTATGAAAGTACCGGAGCACCGCTTTTTCCCTTTTTTGTTGTTACCAATACTACCCCATTGGCACCGGCCATACCATAAGGAGCTACGGCAGCTGCATCTTTCAGGATAGTAATATCCTCGATCATATTCGGATCGATACGTGAAAAGTCACGGGGAACTCCATCCACTACGACCAATGGAGATTGGTTCCCTAATGTAGCCACACCACGGATTCTCAAATCAGAACCATCAGCTCCCGGTTCTCCCGATCCTTGTTTTGCAATGACTCCCGCCATACGACCTGCCAAACTATTAGAAATATTGATAACCGGCTTTTGCGCTACATCTTTAGTCTTCATGCTTGATACAGCAGCTGTAGAAGAAATCTTCTTCTGCGTACCGTAAGCCACAACCACTACTTCTTCCAGAATTTCAGAATCTTCTTCCATCACAATCTGAATGGCATTCTGATTGTTCACCGGAATATTCTTTGTGGAAAAACCCACATACGTAACCGCTAATACCGAATTGGAAGGCAAGGATAACGTGAATTTACCATCGATATCTGTGATCGTACCATTAGAAGCACTTCCCTGCTCCATGATGTTAGCTCCGATAATAGGCTCGCCACTTTTGTCTACTACGGTTCCTTTGACTATTATTTTTTTACCTATTGATTTTTTCTCTACCTGCGTTTTCTTCAATGAGATGTAGTTGTCGGCGTATTCATACGTCAGCCCTATTTGCGGCAATACATTTTCAAGCAATGCTTTTACCTGTTTATTCCGGGCATTGATTTTTACTTTCTGTTCGATATTGATGTCTTTTCCGTAGACAAACAAATATCCGGCCTGTTTTTCGACTTCTTGAATCAGTTCTTTTAGCGAAACCGAAGTTTTATTAATATTCACAACTGCTGTCTGTGCCTGGGCCTGGTATGTAAAAAGGTTAATAAACAGGACCAAAGCGAGCAGTGAAAAGATTTTTTTCATAACTTTGCTAAGTGGTTTTGTTAGTACTTTATTTTAGGTTCACAAAAACGTGAAACAGAGAAAGTATTAATAGCTGAGGAATTGGGGAGAGTGTTGCACCACTTTCCCCCTTTTTATTCCTCATTTTGATGTCTATTTACTTTCGTTTTATTCTACTCCGTTGTGTTACATAGGCATTAAATTTTAATCAGATTATTAATATATCGTTATCTCTCGCTGTGACAGTATTTTGTACTCAAATAAGTCCGCACGGCTAATTGCTTTCAGAATCGTTTCAATCTGATCGCTTTGCCGGAACTTACCCGAAATAATCTTACTCAACAGAGATGGATCATCTACAGTAAAATGAATATCATACCATTGCTCCAATCTTTCCAGCACTTCGCCCAACGGTAATTCTTCAAAGTCATAAATTCCTTGTTCACGATATTCCTTTCCTCCAAAATGAGAAGAAGACTTTACCAGTTTTCCATCTACCAAAGATACTTTCTCGTCAGGCAATAAATTCACCGATTCTTCTGGAAATCCGGTAGAGCTAACCCTCACTTTACCCGAGAGCAAGTCTGTCTCAAACTTCTCACTGTTACTATAAGCATACACATTAAATTCCGTACCAAGCACTCTTACATCATACTTCTGCGTCTGCACTGTAAAAGGACGGGAAGCATCCTTTGTCACAGTGAAAAACCCCTCTCCATCCAGTTCTACCGTACGGGCATCGGACGAAAAAACAGAAGGCCACTTCAACGTAGAAAGCGAACTCAACCATGCCTCACTACCATCCGGAAGGGTTAAATGTACCCGTTGCCCTTTCGGAACTGTAATCTCCGTATAAGAAGGAGTCTCCGAGCCAACAAACATATACCAGGCGAGCATCCACGTCAGAGCAATCATAGCGGCTGCCGAAGTAGTATACCGCACGATTTGCAACACCCGTTTCCGCCTCAGCTTTTTCTCCTGACGGTTCATCATTGCTTCCAGATTCCGTTCGCCTTTCAAAGAATCATCTTCTCTGGGTAATAATCCGGACAGACCTACGATATTTTGCATTTCTGCAAATTCCCGTTTCATATCTTCGTTCTTTTCCAGTTCCTGAAAAAGCTCCCGTTTTTCCTCTTCGGTCGGTTCTCCGAAAAAGTATTGATTCCATTTCTCATTCATCATATTGCGCGCTTTTAATAAGAAGACACAGCAACTTACATTTACCACCAAAGGAAAATGAAAAAAAATCAAGGAAGGGAAGTAAAATCCAATAAGTTTAAGCTAAGAACTGTTTTGAAACGAACTAATCTGTTCGGATTTACTCTAAGATTTAATTCTTGATGTACACAGATTTAGTATTCATTATACTTAAATTTAATCGTCTGACAGTTGTTGAACTTTCGTCTGACAGTTGTTAGACGAAAAGATAACAATTGTCAGACGAAAGTTCAACAACTGTCAGACGAATAGATTTATAAGCAACCGGAACTAAATTCATTCATTATAAGCTGCAAATTAGTACTCAGCTTGACTAAAGTATATGGAATGGACTGAAGCAAAGACAATACATAGGCGATTTATCCTTATACGCTCAATAGAAGCAGCAAAGGCAGACAATGACGCAACTCTTCCCTAAGTTTTTTTAATGCGATAGCCATTTGACCTTCTACCGTATTCTGCGAAATGCCAAGGGATTCGGCTATTTCACGATATTTCATACCCTTCAGCTTACTCATGACAAATATTTCCCGGCAACGTTCCGGTAAGCTATCAATTGCACGGCAGATCTGTTTTTCTACTTCATCTATCGACATTTGAGAGTCATCAAGTAGTTGCAGGCTATAAAGTTTCAGTTTAAACTCCTGCTCCATAATATCAGAAAGCGGCTGCCTGCGGTCTACTATAGAAAGTTGTGAACGAAGGAAGTTCAGACAGCGATGCTTGACAGCGGAGAAAAGATATGCATCGGGCTGTTGCAGTTCCGGAAGTATCTCTTTACGTTCCCATAAATAGAGGAAAAAATCTTGTACTATATTCTCTGCGTCTCCCATAGCTCCTACATAAAGGGAAGCGAAACGAACCAAACGGGCATAGTAGGAAACATAAAGCTTTGAGAAAAGCTTTTGTGCCGTCAAGGGTTCGGAAGATGGAAGAGAATGTATCATAAACCTCATATTAGATGCACAAAGGTAACAAAAGAAACAGCAAAGACAAAGCCTGACTTTAAATTCCTATTGTATGACCGATACAGATCAAATCAATTAAGATTCTCTCCGTATCGGTCAATGAAAAGTATACTAAAACCTATTGAAACTACTTGGAATAAGAATATGGGAAGTCTGCCGGTTGGGTACCTCTTTGCTGATTCGGTACGCTGTCCATTGACAGATTCAGTTCTCCGCCCTGTTTCAGTTCATCATGCGTCAGATAGTTGCGTGTGAATTCTTGTCCATTCAACAGAGCTTTCCTTATGTATGGACGGTCTGCCGCATTATCTGCTGCTGAAACGACGAAGTTTTTCCCTTCGGGAAGATGCAGAGTTACCTTTTTAAATAACGGAGAACCTACCGCATATTCAGGCATTCCCGGACAAACCGGATAGAAACCCATAGCAGAAAATACATACCAAGCAGATGTCTGCCCGTTGTCCTCGTCGCCACAGTATCCTTTACTTCCGGAATTGTAGAGTTTATCCATAACATTACGGAGATGGTACTGTGTTTTCCAAGGCTGACCGATATAATCATACAAGTAAATGGCATGCTGCACCGGTTGATTGCCATGCGCATATTGTCCCATGTTTAAGGCAACCATCTCAGCTATTTCGTGGATAACGAAACCATAGGTTCCATAATTATAAGTGTTCGGGGCCACAAACATAGAGTCGAGACGGGCTACCATCGGTTCATGTCCGCCCATCAGTTCAGATAAACCTTCCGGATCGTGAAATACACTCCAAGTCCAGTGCCAGGAACTTCCTTCTGTGAAAGGACCGCCCCATTCCGTAGCATCAAAACGATCACGCCAATTGCCTTTGGCATCCTTAGTCCACATAAAACCATGTTCCGGATAATACAGATTGCGGTAATTCTGGGCTTTCTGATAATACTGGTCTGCGATATCCTGTTTACCCAGCGATTGCGCAAAGCGGGCGATACACCAGTCAGCATAAGCATATTCGAGTGTTTTGGCTGTAGCTTCGGGAACTTCCGGATAAGGTACATAACCGAGCTTATCATAATACTCGAAGCCGTCACGCCCTACAGAAGCTATTTCCGCATGACGGGCTTGTGTCTGATGAATCATCGCTTCCAGAGCTTTTTCGGCATCTACCGTTTGTATCCCCTTCATCCATGCATCGACTAATAAGGAAACAGAGTTATTGCCAATCATACAACCACGATGACCGGGACTCGCCCATTCGGGCATAAAGCCACTTTCATTATAAGCATTAATGATAGATTGCGTCACACGTTCCGAAACTTCCGGATATAGCAATGTGAATAACGGATGAACCGCACGGAACGTATCCCAGAAACCATTGTCAGTATACATATAACCATCATGCACGTTACCGTCATAAGGACTGTAATAAACAGGATTTCCTTGTGAATCAAACTCATAGAACTCACGTGGAAAAAGTAATGTACGATACAGGCAGGAATAGAAGGTACGAAGTTGTTCGTCTGTTCCTCCTTCCGCTTCTACACGTCCGAGATAGTTATTCCACTGTTCACGGGCTTTCCCGCTGATCAGTTGTACATCCGCATCAGCTACTTCACGATTAAAGTTGATGGCAGCCTGTTCGGGACTGATAAAAGAAGAGGCTGTACGTATGGTCAGCTTTTCACCTGCCGGAACATCAAATTTCAGATAGGCACAGGTATAATCGGCCGCTACATCGGTTTGATGGTGCAACAAAGTATCTCCATTGTAAGTACCGTATTCTATGACGGGATGACTGAATTCCATCATAAAGTAATTAGCGAAGTTATCCGGCACACCTCCGTTATTATAACGTGTCGCACCTTTTACCAACCGTTTTTCCGGTTCAATCGTTATTGAACTTCCTCCGTTGTATGCATCTACCACTACATACTGATCTTCCTTTTCGGGGAAAGAGACCTCGAATACAGCTCCGCGGGAAGTAGCAGAAAGAGACGTCTGCAATCCGTTATTGAATGTAACACTGTAGTTATAAGGAGTCGCTTTCTCCTGTTGATGTGAGAACGGAACCAGACGTTCTTTGTGACTCATTTTCAGTTCTCCGGCAAGCGGCATAATGGAAAATGTACCATAGTCATTTATCCAGGGACTAGGCTGATGTGTCTGCCGGAAACCGCGCATCAGACTGTCAGTATACGTATACATCCATCCGCTGCCATTCTCCCCCGTCTGCGGACTCCAGAAGTTCATCCCCCAAGGTACCGCCACAGCAGGATAAGTATTACCATGCGAAAACGCAAAAGTAGACTCGGTACCCATCAAAGGATTCACGTAGTCTACAAACTCTACCGTCTTCTTTGACTGCTGACACGAAGTGAGCAGAAAAGGAAAACAGATTGATAAGAAAAACAATCTTGTAACCATATCTATTATTATTTGCTTAAGTTTCACAAGCCTTCTGTATCACTTCTCCTGCCACGTTAAAACAGAGAAAACCATGCAGAAAGCCTGTGAAACTCAGGTTAATTAAAATACCTCACTCAGATACTTCTTCGTCTGTTCCGGACGCTGGCTCATACGCAAACGCCAGACTAATTCCTGCATATTTACTACTTCAAAACTATCGTTCAGATGTCCTGCACAAAGCTTTGCCGCTCCGGCTCCACGAATATCCCCGGACTGGTTCTCAATCAGCGGATCTTCCGTCTGTCCGTGATCGGAGAAATTACTCCATGCATGCACACATACGACAGAAAAACTTTCCTGCTGTGCTTCCTGTTTCAATCTTCCGGCAATATAGGCAGGGGTACCTTCACGTTCTGCATTCCGGTTTCCAAAATTCCACAAAGAGTATTTCACCGTAATGACCGGGATATCATACCCTGCTTTATTCGTTACCCAAATAACGTCTCCTTCACCTCCTGCATAAGGGCTATACTGAAGCGCTACGATACCTTCCAACTGGTCATTGGCATCTACATAAGCCTGAAATGCTTCTTTGGCAGCCTCTGATTTTACGTTCATAGCCATTACACCCAACAGTTTCACACGATGTTGACGCATATGAGCCGAAAGGCGTTCTGCCACGACTTTCAGATTCTTCGCCCGGTCGCCATTCTCGCTATAATTGTCTACGTAATAGTAACCGCCTCCCAGCATTTCCAAAATAGAGCAATTCGGTTTTTGCTGACTCAACAGATTATCGAATTGTGCCGGTGCCATCATCGGAAGCACTGAAGCAGCAATACCATACGTCATCCGTACTTCTTCCGACTCCGCCGCATTATAGAAATCTTTAAAGTCATTCATCATCCACTGAATATTGTCACCATCGGAAAGGAAGAAAGAAACGAAATTCTTTTTCTTTGTATAATCCAGAAACTGCGGATTCTTCACGCGAGCCAATGTCGATTTCTGACGTTGAGAATAAAGCAATGAAGTCAAGGAATGATTGTAACTCCAGTCACAAGGGATCATCGGATGACCGCTTTTGGAAACCAAATCGACAAAAGCATCTTCACTTACTCCCTGTTCCCATCCGTAGACAGGTGCATTCGGTTCCAGCCAGGCAAGGATTTCTTTCAGCAAAGCTGTGTTTTGTCCGGCTATCGAAGTTCCCTGACGCTTATTCAAGTTCAATACGAAAAGTTCATTCTTAATAGCAAACTCACGCAATTCACCGGTTTGTACAGGCATAATCACCAATGCTTTGTTGCTGCACTTGTCTTTGAACTCCGCCCATGCCTGTGCAGTAGTTTTGCTTCTTGCATCATATTTCATGGTATATCCTGCTTCTTCATAATATTCCTTGTCACGGACATCCACAATAATAGAATTATAAACATGAGAAGCAACAGATGCTACGACACCGCTCTCCGGATTATGCTCAATATCCGTCAATACATATCCGTCGAACATTCCTTTCAGCTGAATAGTCACTCCATCGGACGGACCATAATCATTACGTGCCAGTTCCAGTCCGCTCTGCATCCCCTGTTCGTGGATACCCATATCTTCGAGTGCCTGCTTAGACAGTTTATAGGAATCACTACCACCGTGATCGTGCAGCCAAACAGCTATTTCACTTGTTCCCTGTTCTACGGCACGATTAGCCAGACCGGCCAATGACTGACACATCAGGTGGTACTGTAATCCGCGTACTTTCTCTGTTTGTCCCAGCTCATTACGGCTGCCTACCGTTACGACTTCCACACAATTCCAGTATTTCTTCGGTTTCACCTTCATTTCCGGCATATAGTATTGACCCACATTACTGATCGGATCATAAGCATCTGTATAAAGGGACGTGTTGTTTTCTTCGTTCAATCCTTGATTGATTTCCGGCGATTCGTACACTTCACAGCTAGCCATTGTCAAGCTGAGCAACAGTGCAGCGCCACATATAGTCGTTTTCATAATTACTTCTTTCATTTGTTAGTTAACCATTAATCAATAACCTTCATTCTGAGATAATCCATCTACCTTGTTCCGTTCATCTTGTGGAATGGGTCGTACCAGATGGTTCTTGTTCAAATTATCATATTTCACCACAAACGGATTGTATGCGGGTACACGTGTCAGCAGTGTCTGAGTACGTTTCAAGTCAAACCAGCGGTCATGCTCTCCCATCAATTCACGGGCACGTTCATCCATGATAACATTTATATCCAGATCCGTCAACTTCATTGCTTCATAAGCGGTCGCATCTTTAGCGGCACGCTTACGTATACTGTTGATGCGTTCCAATGCCAGTTTCTTGTTTCCGGCACCCAGATAAGCCTCAGCACACAACAGATAGGTATCGCCCAAACGAAAAATGACATCTTCACGAGAACCGCCTTCGCCCCATTGTATCTTGGTATCGCTGAACTTACGTACCATCGGCATACGATCTGAAGCAGTTTCTAATACAGGAAGTGCCGTAGATTGCGGATACCACACATATTCATCGTCCTGCTTGAACGGATAAAACCTTTTCGCATTATTACTCATACCCGATTTATCGTTCCAACGGGGGAAATAGATTCCCAGCTTACCGTAATCAGCATTATCCGGATTGTTTATGTAATATTCACGTTTGAACGTCGCATCATAACGGGTATCCGCTTCCGGGTCTGTATAAAGCTCGTGCGCTTTCGGATTCACCCAGTATTTACGGGAAACACTAGAGTAATCATTCTGATTCTTAATGAACAGATCCGGCTCCAATGCTACAATATTAAATCCGAACTGTGCCTGTTGCGGATTTCCATCACCCCGATAGTTCTTATCCAGTCCATATTGAATCGCCCAGATTACTTCCGAATTAGCCTGATTGTTTTCATCGAACAAAGCAGCATAGTTTTCCTGCAAAGCATAACCGGAGGCCGGATTCTCTACCAGCAAATCAAATGTCGTTGCTGCATTGGAGAAGTCGTCTGTTTCAGCAAAGGATTTGTAAGCACGTGTCAGATACATTTTCCCTAAAAAGTGAATGACTGCGGCGTTCGTTACCTTTCCGGCAGAAATCGTGGTCATGTCCAGTTTATCCTTTATATCATTCAGTTCGGTAATGATGAAAGTGTAAATAGCCTGTTCACCGGTACGTTCCGCCTGCTGGATAACGCTTGTATTCTCTTCGGTGAGCAAAGGTACGGGACCGAATGTTTCTACCAGATAATAGTAAGCCATCGCCCGGAAAAAGCGGGCTTGTGCGGTCAGCGAAGTATAATCGTTTCCTGCAATATCCGGTGTGCAACGATTCAGCAAGATGTTACTTTCCTGCACAATCTTATAGAGTACTTTCCAATAATCGCCTACAATCGGAGCAGTGGAGTTGAAAGTCTTGTCATAGCCGTTAAACATACGTTCGGCAGGTTCTTCGGAAATAGCCATGTAGATATCAGTTCCGTAATACTGCAATTCGCCTGTATTGAAAACATTGCGGTAACGGGCATTGATATCTGTCAACAATTTCTTTTGTCCTTCTTTAGTATTATAGAAATCGTCCGTTACTGCCGAGGGGTTATAACTATCCAGAAAATCGGAGCATCCGCTTAGCAAACAGATTGCTAACAGTGCCAAATATTTAATTTGTTCTTTTACTCGTTTCATAAGGTTTCAAGCATTTAGAAGGTTAAATTCACTCCAAAAGTAAATGTCATCGGATAAAGCGACAAAGACTTATATACGTCTTCACCAATCGTTTCGGGATCCGGACCGAGATAGTCGGTGAAAGTAAACGGATTCTGCACATTGATGTAAGCACGTGCATTTTTCATCTTCATCTTCTTCATCCAGTTTTCCGGAAGGGTATATCCCAACGTGATATTCTGTATTTTCAGGAACGAACCGGAGATCTTACCTAATACCTGAGTATGGTAGGATTGCGCACCGATCTGCTGGTACTCATTACTGTGGTTTTCCGGAGTCCAGTACTTCACATTCAGTTTGTTCCAGTGTTCATTATCCCATGCGGTAAACATATAAGTGAAGTCATCATTGTAGACACCACCGATACGTGCATACATATAGAAAGACAAATCCCAGTTCTTGTAAGTAAAGGTATTGGTCATACCTGCTGTCCAGTCGGGTGACGGAGAACCGAGTACTTTATAGTCACGTTCATCAATCACATAGTTCTCGTCCAGATCGGCTACACGGATATGTCCCGGCACTTGTCCGTATTTAGCAGCCAGTTCCTTATCTTCCGTCTGCCAGATTCCTACCTTTTCCAGATCATAGATCACCTTCATCGGCTGACCGATGAACCAGCGGTTAGCCAAGTCATCCTTTTTATCACCGTAGAGGTCTACAATCTTATTACGGTTCAGAGAGAAAGTCAGATTTGTCTTCCATGTGAAGTCCTTCTTTGAGACGTTCACCGTGTTCAGACCTATTTCCACCCCTTTATTGGAGGACGTTCCTATATTCTCAAGGATAGAGCCATAACCGTTGAGGTTACCTACCGAACGGGCGAAAATCAAATCTTTTGTTGTACGGTTATACACATCAATCGTACCGTTGATACGGTTATTCAGGAAACCGAAATCAATACCGTAGTTCCACTCCGAAGTCATCTCCCAACGAAGGTCTTTGTTACCTTTGCGGTCGCCTAATCCGAAAGCATTTTCACCTTTACCTCCATAGATATAATGAGTCAGGTCCAGCTTTGTCCAGGTAATATCATGGTCAATACTGTTATTTCCCGATTTACCCCAGCTGACGCGGAGTTTCAGACTATTCAGCCAGTCTACGTTTTTCAGGAAATTCTCATTCTTCATCTGCCAGCCGACAGCTGCCGACGGCATAAATCCCCACTGATTGCCGGTAGCCAGACGGGAAGTTCCGTCATATCGTCCTGTTACAGTAAACAAGTACCGATCCATCAACGTATAGTTGACACGTCCCATGAAAGAAAGCATGGATGACTCCCAATAGTAACTCTTCACATCACGAATTTCTTCGGCTGTTTCGATCGCATGCCAGTCCGAGTTGTAAGGCAGACCGTCACCGCGCATTTCCGAACCCTTATGAGTTTCTTTCTGTACGCTATACAAACCGATAGCATTCAGACGATGAATATTCTTCCAGGTTTTATCATAAGTAATGATATTGTCCCATACCCAGTTCATATTCCGTCCTTCTTTCCGGTAAGCTTCCGGTGCATTGAGACCTCCTTTGGCTTGTGTCATCGTACCTACCCATTCTCCGTAAACGTCCGAATCATACTGAACCGCAATCTGCGATTTAAAGCTCAGTCCTTTGATCGGCTGATATTCCAGATAACCGGAGAAGTTGGTATAGTTTGCTTCTTTCTCTCTTTTATTATTTTCAATCTGAACAAATGGATTGATCTTGCTGGAAGTCGGCTGACAATTAAACAGGTAGCTTCCGTCCTTATCGTACGGGCTGACCGTAGGAGGCAGGAAGTATGCATTAATCAAAGCATCATTGGCTCCTTCATTCGTGTTATTCAAAGAAACATAACTGTTGATTCCTGTTTTGAACTTATCAGAGAAGCGATATTCCAATCCGATATTGGCAGTAATACGTTCAAAACTTTCATCGCCTACCATACCGTCGTCTTTCAAGTATCCCAAGCCGAATGAGAAAGAGAGTTTGTCCGTACCTCCGGTAGCGGAAACAGAATGACTGGTAGTCAATGCATTCTGCGACAGTTCACGCAACCAGTCATAGTATTCACCATGTTTGATACGGCGTTTCTCATCATCAGTCAGGAAGTCCGGACGGCTCAGTGAAGCATCACCATACTTCTTTTTCCACAAAGCGGTGCGATAGTCTACATATTCCAGTCCATTGCCCATGTTACCAATCATTTCAGGAATACGGGTAGGAGTCTTGAAACCAACGTAACCCGAATAGTCAATATTAAAGCCCTGACGCTTGTTAGCCCCTTTGGTAGTGATAATCACCACCCCGTTTGCACCCCGCGAACCGTAGATTGCACTGGAAGAGGCATCTTTCAAGATGTCGATAGATTCAATATCGGCAGAGTTCAGATGACGCATTCCCGTTTGAGAAGGTACTCCGTCGATCACATACAAAGGTTCATTCGAGAAATTGAACGAGTTGATACCGCGAATCTCTATTTTCGTATCCGAACCGGGACGATTGGAAGTCTTGTTCACAAGTACACCACCGACACGTCCGTTCAGTGTTTCAGTGACATCGGTAGTCACCAGTTTACTTAACTCCTTGCTGGTAACGGATTGGATAGAACCTGTCAAATCTTTCTTTTCTACCGTACCATAACCAATAACGACTACTTCATTCAACTGCTTGGAATCATCTTTCAACTGAATGGTAAGGTTCGACTGATTCTGATTTACAGTCAGTTCTTGCGTCACGTATCCTATAAAAGAAACAGCAATCGTTTTTCCTTTCGGAACCTGAAGACTAAAATTACCATCCAAGTCAGTCACCGTACCGGTAGACATTCCTACCACCTGAACGCTGGCTCCGGGCAACGGTTCTTTTAAAGCGTCTACTACCACACCTTTTACTGTAAGCACCTGCTGTGCCTGCACACTTACCCATCCGCACATCAGAAGCAGCAGGCAGAGGAAAGCCTTTATTTTTATCGTATTATTTTTCATACTCTTCGTCTGTTTATTAAGGTTAGTTCTCAACTTTAAACCATTTGTAGTTACCTACAATTTTCGCAACGTGTTTTCCTGTCTTATCCGGAATGTTGGTAACGTCTTCGGCCACTGTCGTGAAATCCCATGCACATACCAGTCCGCTTTCTGTTCCCGTCACATCCGAGTTCATCAGCGTTTTTACTTCATTCGCCGATTTCGCAGTACTCCACATACGGAATTTCTTAATAAATCCGGTCATACAGCGTGAGTTGTCAGTCGGTTCCTGGAATGCCCACATATTCTGGTTACGGGTATTAGGCATATAATTCTGTAATACTCCTGCATCATTCTTCACATCATTTGTCTTACTGAAGAATAATTCACCATTGACATACATCTTCAACTGTCCTTCAGACAAGGTGTTATCCCACACCGTCACGACATGATTCCATTTACCAAAATTATCAGGATAAGCGCGGCCTTCTTCCAATACGCGGCCTTCCTGTGGTCCCATACCGATCGTTGTACGAAGATTTGAACCTAAGAAGTTGATCATCCATCCTTCATTCGGCTGCTTACCGTCAAAAGTAGAGAGGAAACTGCCAATTCCCGACTCAAAGAAACCGGCATCATACTTCACCCAGCTTTCTACGGTGAAAGTATTACCACCACCATAAGCAGGATCGGAACCAAATTCAATACGCCCTTTACCGTCAATACCGAATACCTTTAATTCGGCAGGCGTACCCGGTTGCAATGTCTGTTGATAGGAATCCTGAAATTCGGCAATCGCTTTTTCGGCGGCTATACAGTAGTTATCTATTTCATACTGTAGAACAAAGTAGCCTGCCATACCTTTAGAAATACCTGTTTGCAATTCTTCGACAGCTTTTTGCAGGTTCTGGGCATTTGCCAATGGGAAAGTACCGTCACTTGTACCGATCTTTGCGGTATCAAGCATGTTTGTCATGTCGGTCAGATGCGTGTACATACATTCAAGTGCAATAGGCCGCACCGAATCGCCGTTATCGCTCTTGCACGAGCTGATACACCAAACCAACAAACTGAATAAACAAAGTTTCATAAAGAATCTTGTTTTCATACGTATTAGGTTTTTAAATAAAACAATAAGTAAATAACATCGCTGCAAACATAATGTAGCGAGGTTAAGCAACTTATTAGTGATGGGTTAATAACGGATTAATAAGCGAATAAATATCATTAACCGATATGTTTTTATCGATGAAAAGGAGGATTTTTGCTCATCAGCTCTGCATAAGAAGTAGAATATTCTTCATTCATCATTTGCCTGTACTCACGCACAAACAGGGAATATTGCAGAATCGCTTCTTGTGACGAACCTGTATGGTTAAGGGCATGCATACCATAGGCCAGTGCCAGCTCATTAACCGGATCAACCCGGAAAAGCACATTACAGAAACGAATGACGGCATCATACTTATGCTGCTGATACAGACGTTCGATTTCCAGTGGCAGGAAGGAAGACAAGAACTCTTCTACTTTTTGCTTGAAGTGATCCATCATCCCTGCATCCATACCATCAAGGAATTTGCCACGCATTAATAAAATGCCGAGTTCATTCTCCACCTCTTCAGCATTCTTCAAGGTGCGGAAACGGAAATAATCACAATAACAGTCAGTAAACACCAGTCTGAAATATCCCTTGTCGTGTACAAGTTCCACTCCATCCAGTTCAGCCAGATTTTTACGAATCTGATTGATCGTTACCCCTTTCAGGTTTTTCACCTTGTCGTCGGGTTTATCGGCCCAGAAAACCTCATTCAAGGAGGCAGATAATACTCCATTATGGGTACTATGAAGCAAGATATAGATGAAAACCTGCCGTAAACGGGAACTGAACAAATGAGTAATATCCCGCCCATTCCGGTCAATTACCGTAAAAGGACCGAATAAATAAACTGCATTCGGACGAACGATGGATGATTCAAAATCTTCTTTTGCAGGCATTTCTTTTCCCAGTACACTTTTATCCGGTTCTCTTCCGACAGGTGGTGACATGAGCACAGAAGATGATTCCGGAACCGCATTTCTTTGTTTTCCCCTCTTTCTCCTGACAAACAGCACACCTCCGACAAGCAATAATACTCCTATTCCTGCCATTATCCATAACCAACGAATCTCCAGAGAAGACCTGGAGCCGTAAGAACGGATTTCATCCAGAGAAACCGGAGGGGCGGACAACACATAAGTCCGAATCACCGTATGCCCCTTCTTGTCAAATTCTGTGGTTGTACAGTAATACTCATGCGTCAATGAATTATAGTAAAGGTTAGCATTCGTCATAATCTCTTCCGAACGCATCGGGATGGAATCTCCCAAAGCCTTCATCGTTCCATCATCAACCGTCAAGCGATAAAGTTGCAGATAGGTATCCGAAAGATATTCCGGATAACACAGGGCATAGATATACTTCTCATCAGGTGTCAGTATCATATCACGGGCGACGACCAAACGATGATCCGAAGCGTTCTGCCACAAACGTCGCACAGACTGCTGCTTTCTGTCAAGCAGATAAAGATCGTGAAGATAATTTCGGCCTACACTCTGCTCACCCGATTCATTTCCCATCCCGCCAAAGACATAGATACGCTCCCGGTTCTTATTGACTACCATACCCGAGAAATAACGGGGGATAATCCGGTCGCCGGAATAAGAAAGGGTATCCCAACGGTCGGCCTCGATATCATATTCGAGGAATGTATTATTAAAACGCTTATTACCAAAACCGCCAAAAACGAGATACTTTCCGGTTGTTTCATCCCAAAAGCCGTCATGATGGTGCAACTGTACCGGCAAGGCTGCTACTCCGGTCTGTTTCCACTCCTGATTATTCAGATCGAGCGCCGCTACCGTAGCATCCCCCAACGGCAGGTTATTCAATTCATAAACATAAAGTTTACCATCCGTTGTATTCATGAAATGAGTAGCCAACTGCAATTTTACGGGTAGTTTGTTGCTATAAGAATACTTTTGTGGCTGACGTTTCAACAGATTATAAGTAAGAAGTGAATCCTGGCTGAAAATAATCAGTCGCTGACTGTCCGGCTCAAAAGTGATTCCCGAAGGAGTCTGAAAAGAATACTCAAAAAGTTTCTCCCAATGATAAGAACCGTTGATGAGCCACACCGGATTGACAACCGTACCCAAAACCTTCCCTGTAGAAGTATGCACTTCTTCCCCTTCATTTTCATTCAGAGGGAAAGTATATGAATGACTTCTATCACCTTCCAGCTTCAGATTGCGGATGGCAAAAGTGGGCATATCCAAAATATAATCATAACGTCCGAAGAAGAGGTGCGGACAAAAAGTATCTTTCAATCCTAAAGAAGTAATCTTCTTTTCGTTATCTCCGATACGAATCGTAAGTACGTCCTGTTGCAAATCGAATGCAAAAGACACAGGAATCCATTGATAAGCCAGTGCATCATTGCGCAGATTTAAAGAATAATGATTCTCTTTTCCGTCGGTATTAAACTTGAATGTACTGTTCTCACCATCCAGATAAGTATACGTAAAGCTATATTTAGTTTTCCCCTGATCTTCCTTCAGCAGAAAAACATATCCAAAAGTATCAAAATCGCGAATAGAAAGTTCAAAGCTCAACTGAAAGTTTTTCGTAAAACAAGGTATCTCCCCTTCCTGAAATATCTGAAGAGAAGTCCTTTCTTTAATTTCTTTATCATTAGCCTGAAACAACAATCCTTGCGAATAAGCAAACAGAGTCATTCCAGTCAGTAGGAATAAGAGGCAAAGCCTACGTCGTATCATAGTCTTTCGATTTATTATCACAAATATACAGGATTATTTTAAATAACCGCCTAAGCAGATGAAAATCACCTTTGTCGGTACCCTACAGTTCCGGCTGTTTCTTTCTTTAATCCGCACCTTTTTCTATCACCCAGCCATTTCCTTCCGCCCATATACTTACCTGATATCTTCTCCTGTTACCGTGTATAAATAAGACAGTCAACCACTTCTTATGCTTCATCGTCTAATATATATTTAAGTTAGCAACGTGCAAAAGTAAGAAAAGAAATAGATACCATCCATGATAGAATGCAAATTAATAAGTAACTTTGCAGAAAATTGAATCAGTACAGACTATGTGGATACTTATTATAAGTTTGGTGTTGCTAGGTATCATCGCATTGATAGCCGGTTATATCCGCAACAAAAGACTGCAACAGAAAATAGAAAAAGGTGAACTGGACCGTATGCCGGAAGTGAAAGAAGCAGATATAGAATGCTGCGGACAACACGAAGTGTGCGAGAAAGATAGTTTGCTTGCCGCCGTAAGCAAAAAAATTGAATATTACGATGACGAAGAACTGGATCAGTTCATCGGAAAGGAAGCAAATGCGTATACTGACGAAGAAACAAACCAATTCAGGGATGTGTTATATACCATGCAGGACATTGATGTCGCAGGCTGGGTACGTAGTTTGCAACTACGGGGTATCGAGTTGCCGGATGACCTCAAAGATGAAGTCTTTCTGATTATCGGAGAGAGAAGGAATGGGGAGAGGTAATAGGTATTAAGTAATAAGTATTAGGAGGGCGTTGAAGTTGTTTTTATTGATGGACGGCATTATTCTTGCTTTGATTTTTAATTTTCAATCTTTAATCTTTAATTAAAAAGTGGATCTACTTCGATATACATTCTTCCAACACGCTTTGCTGGGCAGCTTACTGGCAAGCATTGCCTGCGGGATTATCGGTACTTACATTGTTACCCGCCGTCTGGTATTTATCAGTGGAGGAATCACGCACGCCTCTTTCGGAGGGATAGGACTGGGACTGTTTGCGGGAATTTCTCCCATACTCTCAGCCGCCGTCTTCTCTGTATTGTCCGCATTCGGTGTCGAGTGGCTGAGCCGGCGGAAAGATATGCGTGAAGATTCTGCGATTGCCGTATTCTGGACGCTGGGAATGGCTTTGGGAATCATGTTCAGTTTCCTGTCACCGGGATTTGCTCCGGACCTGTCAGCTTATCTTTTCGGTAATATCCTGACCATCAATCAGGCGGACTTGTGGATGCTGGGCATATTGGCTCTGATATTAACCGGATTCTTTTATCTGTTTATCCGTCCTATCGTATATATTGCATTCGACCGCGAGTTTGCCCGTTCGCAAAAGATTCCGGTAGAGATATTCGAATATGTGCTGATGATGTTTATTGCGTTGACCATCGTCGCTTGTCTGCGTATGGTAGGCATCGTTCTCGCAATATCGCTACTCACCATTCCGCAAATGACGGCCAACCTCTTTACCTACAGTTTCAAGAAAATCATCTGGCTGTCCATCGGTATCGGTTTTCTGGGATGTCTGGGTGGTCTGTTTATTTCTTACCACTGGAAAGTCCCTTCGGGCGCTTCGATTATATTCTTCTCTATTCTGATTTATGCCATTTGCAAGATCGGAAAGAGTTGTTGCAAGAAACAGTCATAATAATAGAATAGTATATGGAAATCAAGATTCAATCACTGGAAAGTATCCATGAGGCAGCCCGGGAATTTATCGCTGCTATGGGTGATAACACCGTTTTCGCTTTATATGGTAAAATGGGAGCCGGCAAAACGACCTTCGTCAAAGCTCTTTGCGAGGAATTAGGTGTATCAGACGTTATCAGTTCTCCTACTTTCGCTATCGTTAATGAATATCGTTCGGACGAAACCGGAGAATTGATTTATCACTTCGATTTTTACCGCATCAAAAAGCTAAGTGAAGTATATGACATGGGATACGAAGACTATTTCTACAGCGGCGCCCTTTGCTTTATCGAATGGCCGGAACTGGTAGAAGAATTACTGCCGGGAGATGCCGTAAAAGTGACGATTGAAGAACTGGAAGACGGAAGCAGAGTGATCAGACTATGACCGGACAATACATCGTACAAGGAATTTTTGCGCTAGCGGGAATCACTTCCCTGCTAGCTTCCTTACTGAACTGGAACTGGTTCTTCACCACACGCAATGCACAGACAATCGTCCGGAATGTAGGCCGCGGCAGAGCGCGGCTCTTTTACGGCATACTGGGAGTCATTATAATAGGAATGGCTGTATTCTTCTTTATAGAAACACGGAAGGCAATTCTATAATAAGCTATTTTTCAAAGAAATGCGCTTGTTATCTTCCCGTTTTTTACTATTTTTGTAGAGAAAGGAGTATGTAATTATGAAAACAACGAATGAATACCTTACAAAAATCCGCCAATTCAAGCAACAGTGTGCCGAGAAATATGGAATTATTTCTATCGGTATCTTTGGTTCTGTTGCCCGTGGTGAACAACACGAAGGAAGTGATTTAGATGTTTTCGTAGAATTGAAAGAACCCGATCCTTTCGTGATGTTCGATATTAAAGAAGAACTGGAGCATATCTGTAATTGCAAAATAGATCTCCTCCGTTTACGCAAAAACCTTCGTTCACTCATATCCCAAAGAATAGAAAAAGATGGAATCTACGCTTAAAGAGGAAATTCTAGATAAGTTTCTTCAATTATCAGAATCAATCTCTATCATTGAAGACAGATGCAAGAATATACAGAATGTAGACGATTTCTTGTTATCCCCTTGGGGAATGACTGTTTTGGATGCCTGCATTATGCGAATACAGGTAATCGGAGAAACAATTAAGGCTATTGATGATAAAACCCAAAGATCATTTTTCAAAGATTATCCACAAGTTCCATGGGCAAAAGTTATTGGACTCAGAAATATTATTTCCCATGAATATGCCAACATTGACTATGAGATTATATGGGTAGTCATAACAAAGCACCTTCCTCCTTTAAAAGAAACAGTAGAAAATATTATTAAAGACTTATCATAGCAGTTGCCGTGATTTCATCTCCAGATATTTATTGATTACGTCAATCGACAGATTTTCGGGTGTCGTCAGCAGAGAGTAAATGCCATGCTGCTTTAATGTAGAAACGATCAGTCGCTTCTCAAAAGCAAACTTTTCGGCAATCACGTGCCGGTAATAATCTTCCGTATCCCTCGCCGGACTTTCGATGTACGCTTTCAAATCAGCATCCTCAAAGAAAACCACCAGCAAACGATGTTGACGGTTGAGCTGCTGCAAGTAAGCCAACTGGCGATTCATACTGCTGATACTGGCAAAGTTGGTATACAGAACCAAAAAGCTACGCTTATTGACGTGCTTGTTCAGATGCACACAAAGAGCCGAGAAGTCCGTTTCACCAAAAGTAGTCTGCTGGCTATATAGCTTTTCAAGCAGCGTCTGCATATGTCCGGGCTGCTTGGAAGCCGGAACGAACGTATCAAAATGCTCGTCAAAAGTCACCAACCCCGCTTTATCCTCCTTCCGCATCGCCACATACGAAAGCACCAGCGAAGCATTAATCGCATAATCGAGCAAAGTCATTCCCCGAAAAGCCTGCTGCATCACCCTGCCTTTATCTATCACACTGTAAATCTGCTGAGAACGTTCGTCCTGATAGACATTTACCATCAGTTCATGCCGGCGGGCGCTCGCTTTCCAGTTGATAGTCCGGTAGTCGTCTCCCTTTACATATTCCTTGATCTGCTCAAATTCCGTTTGATGGCCTACCCGGCGGATACGCTTGATACCCAGTTCGGTAAGGTTATCACTCATTGCCAGCAATTCGTATCGGTGAAGCATCAGATAGGAAGGATATACCTTGATATCCTGCGGCTGTCCACAAGTGTACCGACGGGAAAGCAGCCCGATCTTGTCGGTCACAAATACACGGATTTGCCCGTAAGAATATACTCCGCGACGGGTCGGACGAAGATGGTAACTGATTGTTTTCCCCTCATTCGGCTGAAGGGTGGTCCGGAAACAGACATCCCGATTCTGGAAGATAAAAGGTATTTCATCTATGATCTCCAGAGAGAGCGGACGCGAATAAGTACTTTCGACACGAATGCTCACTTCATTGTCATCGCCATTGGAGAAACGGTCGGAACATTGACGGAATGCCTGAATCCCCTGGGTACGGTAGAGAATATATCCGTCTGCCGATACCAACACGAATAAGGCAAAAAGCGCCCACTGCCCGATGACAAAAAACGGAGCAAACAGATATCCGCTACCCAATAAGAGGATAACCAGAATAAGGGCAATATAGAAACGACGGGTTAAGTACAATTTCAGGTTCTGAGTTTTGAGTTTTAAGTTTTGAGTTACGAATTATAGAGATTCGGTTCTTATTTGGGGACCTCTACTTTATCAATCAGGCGTTGCGTAACCTTTACCGGAGAATATCCTTCCATTTCCGCTTCCGCCGTCAGGATCAGACGATGCTGAAGCACATACGGAGCAACGAACTTAATATCTTCCGGTGTCACGAAGTCACGTCCCTGCAAAAGGGCATACGCCTTGGAGGCTTGCAACATTGCAACTGATGCACGCGGAGAAGCACCAAGATATACAGCTTTGCTGGTACGCGTCTGCTGCACAATCAATGCAATGTATTGGAGCAGCGTACGGTCTACAAATACCTGATTCATGAAGGCACGCAGTGACAGGAGTTCTTCTTTGGTGATGGCAGGCTTGATATCGTCCAGCTTGATTAATGAAGCGTTCGTATGGTGACGTTCCAGAATATCCACTTCTTCTTCCAGCGAAGGATAGTCCATCGTTATTTTCATCAGAAAGCGGTCGAGCTGCGCTTCGGGAAGTTTATAAGTTCCTTCCTGTTCCACAGGGTTTTGTGTGGCAAGGATGGTGTAGAGTTCACCCATCTTATGAGTAGTGCCGTCAATGCTTATCTGACGCTCTTCCATCACCTCGAACAAGGCAGCCTGCGTTTTGGCAGGAGCACGGTTGATCTCGTCCACCAATACGATATCGGCAAAGATCGGTCCCTGATGAAAGTCAAAATCATTGGTTTTCATATTGAACACAGTGGTACCCAATACGTCGCTCGGCATCAGGTCCGGCGTAAACTGGATACGGCTGAAGTCCGCATCGATCAGACGAGCCGTCAATCGGGCAAGCAATGTCTTTGCAACTCCCGGCACGCCTTCTATCAGTACGTGACCATTGGCTAGGATGGCTGCCAGCACTAAGTCCACCGTCTGTTCCTGACCAACAATAACGGAAGCAATCTGATCCTTCAATTCCTGTATCTTCTCGGAAAAGAGAGTTAAATCCACTCGTTGTTCTATATTCTCTTCCATAAATATCTTCTTTAAATATGATTGATTATTTCATTCATTTTATCAATAAATCCCTTCATTTCTTCGCCGGAAAGGACACGTCCTCCATAAATCACCGGTCTGATTTCGCGGATTAACCTGCTGATTTCTTCCACCTCCATTCCCGTCTTCTGAGCGATCCGGTGGAAAGAACGTTCATCGTCCGCCACTTCCTCCACATCTACCTGAATTTCTCTTCTCAGCACTTCCGCAAAGTAGGTGAACTTCTTATGAACCAGATTGGCATGGTCATTCTTCTGATAATAAAGCGTGCCTATCAACTTGGTAAATTCAAGGGATTTGTTTTCCGGTTCCTGTATGACAGGTATTGCCCGTTGCCGCCTCCGTGCTGTAAACACCATAAAGAGCAAGATAGCGAACATCGACAGATAGATCGCCCAGCGAAGCGGCCTTTGCGACAGAAAATAACGCAAAGGAGATCGCTGCGTCTGTGCAGTCTCCTTCATATATCCTTCGGTGCGGACAATAGGCAACTCTCCCATCTGCGACAGGATGCGGAATATGTAAGTCGCATTTTTCTCATCCAGCACTCCATAATTGGTAAAAAGCAAAGGAGTAGAAACCAGAATGATTTCACCCTTTCCCCACGGACGCACCATAGCCACCAACGGATGATAATTGCGGGAAACGGTCGTAGAATCCAGTTCATCCAATGCGTGCCCCATATCGCTTGCCAGATTGATCTCCGCCAGTTTACGTACCGGTAGCGAATCATAACGGCGGAAATAGGACTTGCAGAACTGCGGATAAAAACGGAACACCTGCCGTGAATAAACTTCCGGATCACCGATCCAATAAATACTGTCCCGCTTCAATAACGAAGCGGCATATTTTTTCAAATCGACCGATCTGAAATAAGAATAAGTGCAATCAAACTTCAGCGTATCCTCCAAAATCTTGGTAAAAGAACTGCTTACCAGCATGATCTTATTTCCCCGATCCGCCATTTTGAGCAAGGCTTCTATATCCACCCGTCCGAAAGGTAAATTAGTGGCAATCAGCAGTATTCCTTTATTGTGAACAGTATCTTCCTGTTCCATCTGATAAAAAGTCTTTCGGGACAGTGTATATCCCGAAGGCAGTGAAACAGTCAGCAGACTGTCGAACACAGCGCATCCGAAAGGCTGCTCATCGTAATGGCTAAAGGTAGGCACCCATACAAATTTCTTCGGCAGATGATATTCTATAGCAAACATCAGCAGCAGAAAAGCAAGGACAAAGAAGATAAACCAGCGGCTTCCCCTCATGAGCCCCCTCCTTTCCCTATTTCTTCCTGCAAGGATTTCATGGAATTGAACAGTTCTTCCGTTGCCTCAAAGTTACCGTAACGAACCCTCAGGAAATGATTGGTCAACTGACGGAAAACGGGTATCCGTACTTCATTGATATACTGTGTCGGTGTTTTATAAGGCTGCCAGTCAATGCGTTTCTCGTCGCTAAGCCGTTTCAATGTCTGCAAATAAAGCAGACGCACCGCCTCCCGATAATCGGAACGGGAAAGCGCATCGGCAATCCCTCCCGAAAAATCCACACCGTAAATCGTATCTTCTCCCACTTCATAAGGCAGTTTATTCTTGGGCGAACGCATGAATAACTCCGGACGCTTCTTATAAACAAACCATATAATCAGGAGCAGAATAATAATGGCCAGACATATTAATATAAGTTCAGAATACTCTTCGGCAAAACGGCTGCCGAATATCTTCCGCAACAATTCCCCAAACTGCCTGCGAAACCATTCAAAGATATTGATTTCAGGAGTTATCAGTTCACGATTGTAGTCATACGCCGATTCGGATTGCCATTTGGCAATCTGCACGGTGTCGCAAACCAATGTATCAGCCGGGGATGTCAGCATCTATTCTGAATTATATATGTTTAGAGTTTATCGAAATTATCAATATCGCTCTCTACAGTTACACTATCTACCACTTCGGAAGCGTGACCGTACTGGTAGGCCATTCCGACAAAAGTGAAAATCATGGAAAGATAAGCGCCGAATGCCTGTACAATACCAAGCAGATAAAGGATAAAGCTATATCCTGCCGATACTGTCGTCTCGCTTCCGACATCACTTAATGAGAAGAAATATTTCACCAGCGTAGCGATATACCACGGCATCATAGTCACTCCCTGCAATACATTAGCTATAAATCCCATGATCAGAGATATCAAGAAGACGCCTCCCCAAGTGGCAAAGCCCAGCCGGAATGTCTTTTTGAAAGACTCCATCACTGTAATATCTTCAAACAGGTAGATAGGTGCCCATAATGCAAGCGGCACTACAAAAGCGATAAGAAGCGGAATGGTCAGAAACAAGGTGAACAGTGACAGAAACGCCAGCAGACCTACCACAAGCCCCACGAAAAGCATGACTAAGATGGAGAAAAGGGTCATTACAAGCAGTCTCTTGATATTGCGGAACAATAAAGGCTTCAAAATACCCAACGTGATTCCCTCCAAGCGTTCTTCACGTTCATTATAGGTACGGATCAATGCATAGATCATGGAGGTCAGCAAAATACTGCCTATCATAAATACAATCATATACAGACCGTAATAGGACATAAATCCCAATAAAGATGCAGTATCCGGCACCGTCGCAGTCTTGGACATAGCAGTCATGGCAAACGCTCCTCCCATCAGTCCGTTCAGACTTAATGCCTGAATAAGGCTTACAGGCAAAAGCAGATAAGTCGTAAACTTCAACAGTATTTTCCAATTCTCTTTTATGAAGTCAAAAGAAGCGTTCAACTTATCACCGAAAGAACGTTTCACGTACATTGCAACCTTAGGTTTCTGTGATTCCATGTTTTTTTCTATTTGGTAAATAAATATAGTAAAAGATGATAAATGCAAGGGATGTAAGGATGATGCCGAGCCTCAGCATATCCGGAAGTTCGGTGTGACGGGTGATAAAGCCTTCGATAAATCCCGCCATGATAAACACGGGCACCGTACCGATTACAATCTTCAGCCCTCTTTTCGCTCCTCTGCGAAAAGATTCGAGTCTCGAATAGGTGCCGGGAAACAACCAACTGTTGCCCAAAGCAAGTCCGGCAGCACCGGCTACGATGATCGCCCATATTTCAAGAGTTCCGTGCAGCCAGACGGCAAGTGCCGACTCCCAAAGCAGGTCGTGCTGATAAAAGAACATCTGAAATGAACCGAGCATAATTCCATTCTGAAGAAGTATAAGCCCCGTACCAAAACTGGTCAGTATCCCCGCGGCAAAACACAGGAAGGATACTTTTATATTATTGATTGTAATGCCCAGAAACATCGGAGCTTCGGGAGAGCCATTGTATACTGCCATCGGCTCACCTCTGGCAATATTGTCCAATGTCATATCTACGTATTGGTTGCCCATTATCAAACGCACAAACTCCTGATCATTGGCGGCAGATACTGCCCCGATCAACGCACTGACGGCAAAGATGATAAAAGAGATCAGTAACTCACGCTGCGCATCATGCATGGTCTGCGGCACTTCCCGTGTCCAGAAAGTGATAATGCGTGTCCATTTCTCACGCTTGCTCCGATAGATTTCATTATGCAGGGCTGAAGCGAGATTATTCAAATAAATGGTAATGCGGGAAGTCGGGAAATGGGTCTGTGCAAAAGCCAGGTCGGCAGTCAGTTCCGTATAGGCGTCGGCAAGTTGGTCAGGGGACAGGTTTGCAGCCTGTTCCACCACCTTTTCGGTCCCTTTCCATTTTTCAATGTTCCGACGGATAAACGTAACTTCCTTCATGCTTTTCAGAGATTTCGGATAAGTTTTGTCCGAAACCGGAAGCAAAAGTAAAAGAATTATGATATATTTGCAACTTAAATCTAAAAATGTTTAACCAAGAATGGCAGAATCTACGATTATTATTTAAATATTCAATAAAAAGAGCAACAAAGACTATAAATCAGCCTTTGCTGCTCAAAACAGACCTAAGCCCCAGTTTATTTATTTATGATATTGTAAATCATAGAAAAGTTCCTATCATAACTTCCATTAGATGTATCAAAAGTAATAGAGAGGTCTTTATTTACTAAATAAAAGCCATCGTAATATCCTCCCCAACCCATATTCGTATGGAAATAGAAATCAAAGTTTTTAACCAAATATCTTGTTTGGGGTCTCCAGTATGCAAAACCATCTAAAATAAAAGCATGGCTTCCCCCACGATTAGAGGTTGCAGCTACCCATACCAACTTAGCTAGTTGTAAAGATTGAAATGCAGCATTACCATCCCAACCATTTTTAAGACCACTAGTTGAAAAAAAACGATAGAAAAAGCTAGATGTATCAGAAGAATAAGTACCAGACCCAGTAACATAACCACTTGAATTTCTAACAGGCTGTGTATTAGTTGCTATATAGATATATTTTATCAATTTAGCAACCATTTCTCTAGTTGTTTCAGAGGAAGGAGTTTGCCAAGATGAAGGAGCAATAATTTGTTTTTGTGCTTTCAAGATATTCCAATCAATTTTCAGACCATCAACCGTTAAGTCAGGTTCTAAAGAAGCCATAATCTGTGCTATTGAAATAACAGCACAACCAGCAGGGACAGCCTCGTAAGTAGGTGAGCCTGTATCATAAAGATCACAATTTTCTTTCTGTAGCAAATCATTATATGGTGCGTCTTGATTCCACTCTGTACTACTACAGTACAGACCAGCAAAACCTATCGGATTTCCAACAGGAAATGTTGGTCCAGAACGGGATAGAATCTCATCCTTTACTATAATTATATCTTGAATCTCATCATACCTCACAGCCTTCACGTTTAAAGTTTTTGCTATTTTCGCTAATGTTTTAGCTCTCAGTTTTGATTTTACCTTTTCATAATATTTGGCATCTTCCAACAGACTCAATTCTGATAAATAGAGCATAGACTTAGAATCTACATATTTAACAGAGTCTTTTAAATCTGTTTTAGGCAAATAAGCCATTATCTTTGCAAAACGTTCATCAGCAGGAACATAAGCCACACCTTTCCCCTCATCACTTAAAAATTCAATTTTATAAACAGGAATAGTAGTAAGATTAGTTGAACCGACTCTTGTTTTTAATCCAGAAGAACTAGATACATTATATGTAGAAATAGCCATAATTTTTACATTATTATTTCTAGTCTGTAATCCTGTTGGATTAAAGTCCAAAACAAGTTGCTTAGCCTCTTCTGAAGTAATTATTCCAGGATTATCATAAGCAATGCTAATATACTCATCTGAAGATAATAAAATTTTAGAATCATTCAGATTATCTTGCATACCTAGTTCATTACTACATGAAGTAAATAAAGCAAGGATAACTAACAAAAAATAGTATTTCAATTTCATAAGTTATATAATTTATGGATTTTGCTTTATTGTATATGTGCTCATTGATGAGCCAATATAAGAAAGCCATAAGATTATCTCCCTAATATCACCAGATGTATTTTCGTCTACAATTACTGTCATCACCGAATCCTCCTGTTCTTTTTTTATTGAAAACCAATCTTCTTCAAGCAAAAAAGTATGGGTCATTTTTACATTGAGAGCAATAGAATCCTTATTCACAACAGTCCCAGCAGCATGCAATCTCCATCCTTCCGCAGGAGTCATAATAATAAAAGCAGTATCACCTTTATTATCTAATAATGGAGGCTCTGATATCCTGTGGGGAAAATCATTGATATATATTTCATCATCTTCTGCATCATTACAACTAACAATAGCAAGAAGAAAAATCAGAATAATATACTTCATTCTTTTACAATATAATATCACAGATCATATTAAAGCCTGTGTTTAATTCATAGCCTCCAGCTTCAAAAGATATCGACATATCTTTATTAACTAAATAGAAGCCATCATAAGACCCAGCCCATCCCATATTCGCACGGAAATAAAAATCAAAGTTTTTAACCAAATATCTCGTTTGAGGTCTCCAATAAGCAAATCCATCTATCACAAAAGCATGAGAAGCTTTTTTAGAAGCATCTGAAACGCCAACCCATACCAGTTTAGCTTTCTGTAAAGACAAAAATGCAGCATTACCATCCCAACCATTTATCAAATCTCCTGTTGTAAAATATCTTCTAAGAAAATCCCTAGTTTGAGGTCCAGATGTACCAGAACCTGTTACCCAATTTGTTGTTTTGTCATATTCTGGATGAGTACCAGAAAGGTCATAAATATGTTTAAATAATTTAGCAACCATAGTTCTAACAATCTCAGGTGATCCCTGATTTGGCTTCCAGGGTAGCGGCATTAGTATCTGCGGCTGTGCTTTCAATGCTTCCCAATCTATTTTTATACCATCGATAGTTAAGTTTGGTTCAAGTGAAGCCATAATTTGTGCCATGGCAACAACCGAACAACCCGCAGGAACAGCTTTATATACAGGTTCCTTCCCAACATTTGGTGCACAATATGCTTTCTCTAATAAATCATTATATACAGGTTCTTGATCCCAATTTGTCGCCATACAAAAAAAACCAGCCCACCCAATAGCATTGCCAGCAGGATCTTGAGGGGTTGCACGTGAATCTAGACAATCCTCGACAAGAATCCTATCTTTGATCTCATTAAAATTTACGGCTGCAACATTGAGCTCTTTCGATATTCTTTTTAATGTTTCATCTCTAAATTCCAATTTCATTTTTTCATAATGTTTGGCCTCCTCTAACAAGCTTTGTTCTGACAAACCAAGCATAGCCTTCGCACCAATAATTTTAGCTGTATCCTCAAGATTTACCTTGGGCAAATAAGCCATAACCTTTGCCACACGCTCATCAGCAGAAACATAAGCAAGTCCTTTCCCTGCATCACTGACTATTTCCATTTCATAGACAGGAAGAAGAATTGATTTGTCTGTAACCGATCTTGTTACCGCATTGCTGCCCTTTTCTTCAATATTAAAAGAAGAGCGAAACTTCACAACAATATTTTCATTACCTCTCGTCTGCACTCTGTTAACCCCAAAATCTAATGCAAGTTGCTTTGCCTCATCAGGAGTTATTACTCTTGGATTATCATAAGCAATACTAATGTATTCATCCGGAGATAATACAATTGAGTTAGATTCTATCGGCTTATTATGTAAATCCAAACCTTCTTCATCATTACATGAAGCTAATAACGACAATACGAAAAACAAAAAATAATACTTTAATTTCATAATAAATATTTTTAAGTTTCAATTGAATATGTAATCTGTACAATAATAAATCAATGTTATCTTTTTCTTATATCAGGTATAACACTTAATTGCGTATCCCAATAGGTATTACCACCAGTCTCAAATGAAATGCTTCCATCATTGTTTACCAAATAATAACCATCAGAATTACCTGTCTTTCCAAAATTACAATGAAAATATGCATTACTGCTAGAAGATTCGTTCTTTGTCATTGCATAACCATCCACTATAAAAGCACTTCCATTACATTCTACCAAAACAGGACATATTTTAATAACAGAATTTTTAACTGTTTCTATACTCCATTTTTGAATATTACCACAATTGGTTATTCCACTTCCTGAATTTAGATATTTATACACATTAGATAATGGAGTTGATATTGCAGTAATGCAAGACACTAATTTAGATTCTGAGTCCGGCCATACATCAGTATAGGCAGTTCCCCAAACTGGAGAAGAAGATGTACTATCATATACATATTTAAATAAAGATGCAACCATATTCCATTTCTCATAAGGATCATCATAACTAATACTTTTACTTTCTTTTAAATAACTCCAGTCCATTGATATCCCTTCACAAGTTAATTCAGGCTCTAAGGAGGCCATAATTTGGGCTATTGCAGTGTTGGTAAGTCCTACTGGGCGTCTTTCCCATGTACATATTTTACGAGAAATATCCATAGGTATTTCAACCCAAGTATTTACAAACTTCCAACTATATGGTTCTTTCTGTCCCCATTCTGTAGTACAGAAAGGTTCAATCATCATCCAAACCTGGCCATCTAAATCAGTAATAGGCCTAGAGCGTGTAATTGCCTCACTATTATTGGCTATTTCGTCTAATAATGCATTCTTCGACATTTGAATCATAGCGTTTGCTCCTATCTGCGTTGCAAAAATGGAGTCATTATAGGAAGGTATATACGCCAATACCTTTGGGAATCTTCTATCACCAGATACAATAGCTTTCCCTTGTTCATATCTATTCCTTATTTCAACTTCATAAACTAAAGCTTTTACATCATTAGGCAACGAACGGGTAATTTCTGAATTTCGAGACGATATTAAATATTTCTCACTAATAGCAAAAATTGGATTTTCTGTTATTTCGCCTCTCGTATCTGTCTTAGATTTGATAGACTTTTGAAAGGATTCTACAATAGAAATAACTTCATTTTCAGATAACGCATTAGGATCTACTTGTTTAATTGCATTCCGTTCTGCATCTATTATATTCTCGTTACTACACGAGGCGATAATAATAAGCACGACTAACAAATAAAATTGTATAAATATTTTTCTCATAATATTATAGTTAATTAAAGTTCAAAATCCCCCGATAAATCATAATCTTTAGACAAAAGCTCTAAGCGGTAAGCAGTTCCTTCCACCAAATTCAGGTCTAAAGTAATCAGACTTACAGGATTTATGAAAGTATTTAGATACACTGTCTCATTAGTATCCAAATTAATTACGGAAACTGTCACACTAGGTACTTTTGAAAAAAAGTCGAGGCACAATACATTGTTATTTATAGATGCTTCAACTGGGTAGATAGCTGGTATTCGAGTCGTTTCACCTGGTTTACTACCCTTTCCTTTTAAAATTATTTTTCTAGAAGAACAACTCAATTCCATATTGCAACCTCTTATATTACAATTTGGAGAATTTCCTAGTATTAGATCCGAAAAGAAAATACCTAGGAATAATAAAAATAGTAGTTTTTTCATATACTGTTCATATTTGATGTTTAACGCTGTAAATATGAGCAGTAAGCTTAAGAAAAGTATTATACCATTATGTTAACGAATGCAAAGAATGCGTTGTATTGCATAAAACTCAAATAATAATACACAAAGCTTAGACTTTGCGTAATATATCAACCAATTTTACTTTCTTATCTTTATTTAAACCCATCTTTTCCAATACAGACCAACTTCTTTTATATACAGCAGCAGAAGTGCATCCCCAAAGATAGGCAATATCGGCATATTTAAAATCCAACCTAACTAAGCAACAAAAACGAATATCTTCCTCCAATAAATACTCATATTCAGTGCTTAATCTTTCTACAAATCCCAAAGATGCCATATCTATTTCATGCAATAAAATTACCCATTCATCATTAGTAATCTTCTTCATTCCATCAGGGTTAAGTTTATTATACTCACACAATGCTATCAACATTTGATAAATAGGAGAAGACATTAATATAAATTTCAGATTCAGATTTCTCAATCGCCTTACTTCCTCATCTCTTTCTACAAGCCGGCGTTCTAAATCTTCTTGCATTGAATGGTATTGTTCTAATAGTTCATTAAGACAACTATCTAATTGCACTTTGGAGTTAACATCCGACTCTAAACATTCACAATGTTGCTGTATTTCTTTTATTTCTAGTTTTTTTTCCTCCAACTCTTTCTTGATAGCCTCTATACTTTTATACAACAATTGACGTTTGTCAACCAATCGTGCTATTTCTTTCTTCCTTTTTCTACGCCTCTGCAAAAAGAAATAAATCGTAATAATAAACAATAGGACAAATAACAATAGACAAAAACGATACCGGGTCAAAAAGGATTCATAGCGTTCCGTTGATTGACGATATAACACATCCTTTAAAGAAGAAACTACCTCAACCGGTTGCTCTACTAATTTCATGGAATCCTTATATATAGTATATAAAGTTTCGTACTCCAATGCTTCATTTTGTTTTCCCAACCTCATCGCCATTTCCGATAGTTTCATGTATGCATTTGTTTTTGCATAATAATTATCAGAAGGTATGCCTCTATTCAAATAAACAAAGGCTGAATCATATTGTTCCAATTGCAAATAAGCACTCCCGATAACTAGATAGTAACCATATCTCTCAGAGCTGTCTAATACCAACCGCATACCTTTATTTGCATACAATATAGCTTCGCGTGATTTCCCTTGATATTCCAGAAGATAACTAAGAGAACTAAACACAAGCTCCTCAGTATGTTGTTTATCTGTATCTTTCACTAGCTTTAGAGCCCGTTTTAAATATTTTTCCGCATCTGTATAATATTCTTCTCCTCGCTCCATGCAAATATCTGCACAATGTACTAGCACTACGGCTAAACGCAATGAATCATGATGTGCTTCAGCCAATTCAACAGCCTGTCTATAAAGAGAATCAGCCTCCTCTTGCAACCCATGCCGCCAGAATAATAAACCCAAATTACTTTTCAATAGAATATTTAAATCATAATTTTCCGCTTTCTCAGCCAAAGGCATTGCCACCAAAAATTCACGTACAGTTCCTTCAATATCACCTCTGTCTTGACAAACTCGTCCAAGATAATAATGAGCTTTTGCCCTTAGGGTAATATCATCGGAAGTGTCATAATAATCTACAGCGACACGAATTAGCGAATCATCCGTGTGAGTAACATAGTTCTGATCTTTGGCTTGTGTTAACAATAGGGCATAACTAGCTCTAGACTGTATAGAAGACAACTCAGCAAGATTCATACGTTCCAATAAACTCAATGCACTATCTGCACATCCAACTTCTATCAAAGAATCTGCACGCAATAAAGAAGGAATTACCCTATCTGTGGGAGAAAGGCAAGATGTTAAAAACAGGAAGATGATTCCATAGACATAGTTTACATTCATCACTTTTAATAGATTTCGAATAAGTTTTGTTTGAGAGCAGAAGCAAAAATAAAAGAATTATGATATATTTGCAACTTAAACCTAAAAATGTTTAACCAAGAATGGCAGAATCTACGATTATTACCGGTCAGTTTGTTCGAATCAGCCAAACGCCCGCCAGTATCGGCGAACGATTGCTGGCTTTGGTCATCGATTATTCCCTGATTGTGATTTATCTATATTCTGTGACGACACTCATTGTTAAACTGCATTTATCCTCCGGAGTCGGTACGGTCTTTTTTCTGTGCCTCGTCTATTTGCCTGTACTTTTTTACTCGTTCCTCTGCGAAATGTTCAATCACGGGCAGAGTTTCGGAAAACGTCTGATGAATATACGCGTCGTAAAATCAGACGGTTCTACTCCCAGCATCAGTGCTTATCTGCTGCGCTGGCTTCTCTTCATCATTGATGGTCCCGGTACAGGAGGTTTAGGGCTTTTAGTCGTTCTGCTGACTAAAAACAGTCAGAGACTGGGTGATTTAGCAGCCGGAACGATGGTGATCAAAGAGAAGAATTATCGCAAGATACACGTCAGCCTCGATGAATTTGACTATCTGACAAAGAATTATCATCCGACGTATCCACAATCTGCCGATTTATCATTGGAACAGGTGAACGTAATCACCCGAACGCTGGAGTCCGGTGAAAAGGATCGGGTAAGGCGCGTTACGTTACTCGCCAAAAAGGTGCAGGAAATCTTATCTGTTACTCCACGAGAGAATAATCAGGAGAAGTTCCTCCAAACGGTACTTCGGGATTATCAGTATTATGCATTGGAGGAAATCTAAAATAAGAACTTACACAACACGTATATACACTACCGTCTTCCCAATCCCATATTTCTGAATAACTCCCTTTTCAATGAAAAGATTCAATTGCCGTATAGCCTGTGTTTTATTCATTCCGGTGATAGCACAATAATCTGCCCGATTGATACAAGGATGTTTCTCCAAAAAGTCCTGCAATCTTTTCAGACATTCTTCTTCTGATATGTTCATATTGGAACGCGTAGGGGAAGATATTCGTTCTAAATCCATTTTAGAGTTCAGTTCTCTCTTATATGTTTGCTTTACCTTTAGTTTGATATTTTTCAGATGGACAGATGGAGAGCGCACTTCTTTTCTGTCAGTGATTTCTTTCTCCAAAGAGAGGGTCAGAGAAAAATGCCCCAAATCTCCAAACTCCACAATATATCCTCTGGACAGCAGCGTCTGCAACTCATCAGTGATAGCTTCCACTGCTCCAACTAATTGCGCATGAGGAATATGGTGCATCATGGATACCCGCTCCACAAACTCTTTGGTTGTATATGTTCCGCTTGGCACTACTCGTGCATGCAGTAACTTCTGTTCTTCGGTACCCTCTTTATCCGGATTCTCATAAAGGTCGTAATAAATGCTCATAAGAATAATTTTATGTTTGGCTGTTAATAACTTATCTGTTACTATTTAAGCAATTAGTCGTTTGCTTGGTTATTTTCTTTCGTTGCACTTAGGTGCAACGAAAGAGTCACCTACGTGCAACAATTGAAGCACCAAGGTGCTTCAATTATCAGACCTTAGTGATACGCAATAAAACAACGAACAAAGATACTAAAAATCTGAAAGCCCCGAAACTATTTCCCACATGGGTATTTAATAAAATAAGTAGATAGCAGGTACAGTGTATTCTGAGGAAGTGCTGCCAATTTACTTGGCAGGAAATACCGGAAAGCGAAAACATAAGGATGGAAAAAGAAATAGCCTGAAAGACGCGAATCTTTCAGGCTATATTCCTTTCATTTATCTACAGTGGTGACTAGCGACAATTAGTCCACCTGCCCCAGAGAGTTTCCATATTCCATTTCTCCCTGAACCACAAAAAGGATTTCTTCGGGATCATATTCTCCCATTTCGTCCTTCTTGGCTTCTTTCACGATGTAAGCTACGACCTCTTCCAAGTCAATGTTTACGTAGCCGTCGTTATCGGGCTGAGCGTCGAGAATGCCACTTTCTGAATAGTACTCGTCTATCAGATCGAGAAAATAGTACAATTCATCGTCCTCGAACTTCTCTTTCAGTTCCTGAGGCAGATAGTTCTTGATAAACTCGACGGTCTTTTCGTCATCGGCATCTTCTAATAAAAAATCATCTTCCAGTCCCATGGTTGTAAGTATTAAGTAATAAGTATTAAATATTAGACAAAGTCTAGAGAAGGTTCTTCACTTTTTCCACGAATACCGGTTTGGCGACTGCGCCTACCTGCTTGTCTACAATCTCACCATTCTTGAAGAACAAAACAGTAGGAATGTTGCGGATACCGTATTCGGCAGCCACATCGCTGTTATCATCCACATCGCATTTACCGATGATGACTTGTCCTTCAAACTCCGCGGCCAATTCTTCAATAATAGGAGCCACCATTTTACAAGGGCCACACCAGGGAGCCCAAAAATCCACCACAACAGGCTTTCCTTCTGCAAGGATTTCCTTATAGTTGCTGTCTGTAATTTCTAAAGCCATTTCTTTTTAAGTATTAAGTATTAATTATTATGTATTACTTCGTTTGTAGATTTGCGCTACAAAGATAATCAATTTATACGGAATCCAAGTTCGGGGCGCTCCTTTAAATATGTTATTAAATCTCTGCCTACCGAAAGCTTGACCGGACGGGAAATCAGATCGACCGACATACGGCTGTCCGTATCGTCCGTCACTTTGAAGTAGAGTTCCGTATTGCCGGGATGTTCTTTGGTCAAAGTGGCCAGTTCGGTAACCAATCCCGAATTTAACACCGACAGAGGAATAATAATGGTGATCTTCTGCACCAATTCTTCTTTCACGTCGGGCAGAAGTTCCATCGAAGTGATCTTGACTTCCAGCTCGTCCTGCCGCCATTGCTTGGCCTGACAACGGGCTTTGATATACAGGAACGTCCCTTCATTCAGATAGCCCTGATAAGTCACCCAGTCATTTCCCCAGAAAGGTATTTCCGTAGAGCCCGAATAGTCTTCGATCTTGGCAATGCCATACGGATTGCCATTCTTGCTGACTCCACGACGGACACTGGTCACAATACCCCCCATTGTAATCTCCCGGCCTGCCAGAGCCGCCTTATCTTCCAAATCTGCCATACGGGTATTGCAGACATGATCCAGCACAATCGCGAACTCATCCAGCGGATGGGCGGAAAGGTAGATTCCTACCAGGTCGCGTTCCTTGTTCAGACGTTCGAGGTCGCCCCAGCGCTCTACTCCCTGAGGAATTTCGGGAGTGGCGATATCGACGACATTCGCTCCGCCGAACAATGAATTGATGGCAGCTCTTTTGTCTTCCTGATAGCGGTTACCGTATCGCATTAAAGTTTCGAGGAATACTTCGCCCTTAGAGTTGACGGCAAAGTACTGCTCCCGCTTCAATTCGGGGAAACTGTCGAAACCTCCCGCCAACGCCAGACATTCCATATTCTTTTTATTGCAGGCATTCAGATTGACACGTTGTACGAAGTCAAAGATACCTTTGAATGGTCCGTTGGTATTACGTTCTTCTACAATGCTTTGCACGGCAGCTTCGCCTACGCCTTTCACCGCTCCCAGTCCGAAACGGATATTACCGTCGTGGTTAACCGTAAACTTCAAGTTACTCTCATTCACATCCGGACCGAGCGTCTGGATACCCATTGCCTTGCATTCGTCCATCAGCTTCGTGATATCGGTAATGTTGGACAAACTTCGGCTCATGACAGCCGCCATGTATTCCGACGGGTAGTTCGCTTTCAGATAGGCTGTCTGATAAGCCACCCAAGAGTAGCAAGTAGCGTGCGATTTGTTGAACGCATAAGAGGCAAACTTTTCCCAGTCGGTCCAAATCTTTTCAAGTACTTTCGGGTCATGACCGTTCTTGCGTCCGCCTTCGATAAACTTAGGCTTCATGTGATCCAGCTTATCACGCAGCTTCTTACCCATCGCCTTACGAAGGGCATCGGACTCACCACGGGTAAAGTCCGCCAGCAGACGTGACAAAAGCATCACCTGTTCCTGATAGACCGTAATACCATACGTGTCTTTCAGATATTTTTCCATTACCGGAATGTCATATTCAATCGGTTTACGACCATGCTTACGGTCGATAAAATCCGGAATATAATCCATCGGACCCGGACGATAGAGGGCATTCATGGCGATCAAATCTTCGAAGGTAGAAGGCTGCAATTCGCGCAGGTACTTCTGCATTCCGGCAGATTCAAACTGGAACGTTCCGATGGTACGTCCGTCACTATATAATTTGTAAGTTGCCGGATCGGTAATATCGATCTGGTCTACGTCTATCTCCAGACTACGACTCAGACGGATATTCTCAACCGCCTCCTTAATAATAGACAATGTTTTCAACCCGAGGAAGTCCATCTTGATCAATCCGGTATCCTCGATCACCGAACCTTCATACTGGGTAACGAGCATCTTTTCGCCCGTTTCCTTATCGTCGGCTGTACTTACAGGCACCCAGTCGGTGATGTCGTCACGACAGATAATCGTACCGCAGGCATGCACACCGGTACCACGAACGTTACCTTCAAGCATTTTGGCATACTTAAGAGTGTCTCGCACCAACGGGTCGGACGATGCCTCAGCCGCTTGCAGTTCGGGGACGTATTCGATGGCATTCCGCAGGTTCAGCTTTTTGTCAGGGATTTTATCCGGCACCAGCTTTGCCAGACGGTCGGACTCCGAGAGAGGAAGTTTCTGTACACGGGCAACGTCTTTGATAGCCAGTTTGGTAGCCATCGTACCATATGTGATGATATGCGCTACTTTTTCCTGACCATATTTATTGGTTACCCAGCGAAGCACTTCACCACGACCGTCGTCATCGAAGTCCACATCGATATCGGGCAAGGAGATACGGTCCGGATTCAAGAAACGCTCGAACAGCAAGTCGTATTGGATAGGGTCGATCTTGGTGATACCCAGACAGTAAGCCACTGCCGAACCGGCAGCCGAACCACGTCCGGGCCCTACCGATACGCCCAGTTCCGAGCGTGCGGCATTGATAAAGTCCTGCACTATCAAGAAGTATCCGGGGAAACCCATCGTTTTCATGATGTACAACTCGAAGTTGAGCCGTTCTTTCACTTCTTCCGACAAAGGGTCGCCATATATTCTTTTCGCACCGTCAAATGCTAACTTTGCCAGATAGTCGCCTTCAAGTTTGATACGATACAGTTTCTCATATCCCCCCAGACGTTTGATCTTGGCCTGTCCTTCCTCTTCGCTCAGCACCACATTACCATTTTCGTCCTGTGTAAACTCATCGAACAGGTCTTTCTCCGTATATTTGGCACGATATCCTTCTTCTGTCCCGAAGTCTTCGGGAATAGCGAAGGTAGGCATGATAGGTGCATGGTCAATCGAATAATATTCGACTTTATCGAGAATTTCCAGCGTATTGCTCAGTGCCTCGGGAACATCTGCAAAGAGTTCATTCATCTCTTCACGGGTCTTCATCCATTCCTGTTTGGTATATAGCATACGGCTAGGGTCATCCAAGTCTTTACCCGTACTCAAGCAGATCAAACGGTCGTGTGCCTCGGCATTCTCTTCATCCACAAAGTGAACGTCGTTGGTGCAGATCAGCTTGATATTATACTTCCGAGCATACTCCTGCAAGTATTTGTTCACATTTACCTGTAGCGGATAACATTCATGATTGGCACGGGGTACAGTCGCCTTATGACGCTGCATCTCCAGATAGTAGTCATCACCAAACAGGTTCTTATACCATTGGATCGCTTCTTCGGCTTCGTCAAACTGCCCTGCGGTAATACGCTTCGGCACCTCGCCACCCAAACACGCTGAGCAGACAATCAGACCTTCGTGATACCTCTCCAGCTCACTGCGGTCGGTACGCGGACGCATATAGTACCCGCGCGTCCACGCGTGCGATACTAATTTAATAAGGTTATGATAACCTTTCTCATTCTTGGCAAGTACAATCAAGTGATAACCGCTTTGGTCCGGCTTCCCTTCTTTCAAGTCCATCGTACGGCGGGCGACGTACATCTCACAACCGATAATCGGTTTAAAGAGCTTGTTCTCCGCCTCCACGATCTTCGCCTTGCAGGCAGCTATCTCCGCCTCCTTATCCTCACACTCCACTGTGCCGGCTTCAATCCCTGCAATCCGCTTCTTCAGATCCTTGATTTCCCCTTTCGGACCGCTATTCTTCTTATTGACATAGTTCGTAAATTCCTTGATGCCGAACATATTTCCATGATCGGTCACGGCAATACCCTTCATCCCATTTTTCATGGCTTTATCTACCAGACGGGCGACACTTGCCTGACCATCCAGTAGAGAATATTGCGTATGAACGTGTAAATGAACGAAATCCTGCATAATGATAAGTAGTTAATTTGAAGGCATAAAATTACTACCTCCCGCGTTATAAACAAAAATAATCCTCAAAAAGTTATCAACACTCGCATTTCTCTGCTCATTTACTTGCTGTTTTTTTAAAATAAGTATATTTTTGCACACAATATCATTAAACAGCATTCATGGGCCGACTAAAGAAATTAAAAAAGATACGTATTCACCGCGAAGGAACACATATATTATGGGCTAGCTTTCTGCTACTGCTACTGATTAATGCGGCCCTTTATTGGGGAATAGATTGCAAAATTCCTTTTTATGTGGTTGCAGTAGCCAGTATTGCAGTATATCTGCTGATGGTTAACTTCTTCCGCTGTCCAATCCGGCTTTTCGGAAAGGATACAGAAAAGATAGTCGTCGCTCCTGCTGACGGCAAAATCGTAGTCATTGAAGAAGTGGACGAAAACGAATACTTCCATGACCGCCGGTTGATGATCTCTATCTTCATGAGCATCGTTAACGTACATGCCAACTGGTATCCGGTGGACGGCACCATTAAAAAGGTAGCCCACCACAACGGTAACTTCATGAAAGCATGGTTGCCTAAAGCCAGTACGGAGAATGAACGCTCTACCGTAGTCATAGAAACTCCGGAAGGAGTGGAAGTGCTGACCCGACAAATCGCCGGAGCCGTGGCACGACGCATTGTCACCTACGCAGAAGTAGGAGAAGAATGCTATATCGACGAACACATGGGCTTTATCAAATTCGGTTCCCGTGTGGATGTATATCTGCCCCTCGGCACAGAAGTCTGTGTCAACATGGGACAATTAACGACCGGTAACCAGACGGTTATCGCCAAACTTAAATAATTCGGTCACAATGACAAATGTTATAAAGAACAATATTCCGAATACAGTAACCTGCCTGAACCTTTTCTCCGGTTGTATCGCTTGTGTCATGGCTTTCGAAGCCCGTTATGACCTGGCACTGCTTTTTATTGTTCTGAGTGCAGTCTTCGATTTTTTCGATGGCATGCTGGCTCGTATTCTCAATGCACACTCAATCATCGGAAAAGACTTGGATTCACTTGCAGATGATGTCAGCTTCGGTGTGGCTCCCTCACTGATTGTATTCTCCTTATTTAAAGAGATGTACTATCCGGCAAATATGGAATTTCTTGCTCCTTACCTGCCATACGCAGCCTTTTTGATTTCCGTATTCTCAGCGTTACGACTGGCTAAATTCAATAATGATACCCGGCAGACCAGTTCTTTCGTAGGTCTTCCTGTTCCGGCAAACGCCTTATTCTGGGGATCGTTCGTAGTAGGGGCGCATGACTTCCTCGTTTCCGAGAACTGCCATCCTGTCTACCTTATTTTATTGGTTTGTCTGTTTTCGTGGTTGCTGGTGTCAGAGATACCAATGTTCTCGCTGAAATTCAAGAATCTTTCATGGAATACAAATAAAATCAGTTTCATTTTCTTGATTGTATGTATCCCATTCCTTGTTTTCTTAGGTATCAGCAGCTTCGCAGCGATCATTGTCTGGTATATTTTACTTTCACTTTTTACAAGAAAAAGTAAATAAACAATCTCTTGGCACGTTTGTTGTACTATGAGTTTTATCGAAGTTACAACATAAAATCATAGCCCAATGCATATACTTTTATTCTTACTTCTTTTTCTAGCTGCCATTGTCATATTTGGCCTTTCGATTGTCGGATTTGTATTAAGAGCCATTTTCGGGCTTGGCCGTGGTTCGTCTTCCCGGACGAAGCAGGCAAGGAGTGGACAAAATGGCCAGCAGCAAGGTCGTCCCAGCTATAACCAGAACACGGACAGCCGTGCCGATAACGAAGGGGAAATCTTTGCTGAAAACAGTCCAAGAACCAAACATAAGAAAATATTCACTCAGGATGACGGTGAATATGTGGATTTCGAGGAAGTAAAATAATATAATATAGAAAGTGGTTAGTAACGTGTAGTCAGCAACTTACTAATCACTGTTTCATCTTCTCTTAGAAGCGAAAAAGTCCTTCATCAATGTGGCACATTCATCTGCAAGGATTCCTTTTACAACGACCGTTTTAGGATGCAGCGCCTGAGCCGCATATCGCTGATACCCACGCTTATCATCTTCCGCACCAAAAACCAGTTTGCCGGTCTGAGCCCAAGCAATGGCACCGGCACACATCACACAGGGTTCTACTGTAACATACAACGTACATTCGTTCAGGTACTTTCCGCCAAGTACGTTGGCAGCAGCAGTGATAGCCTGCATTTCGGCATGGGCTGTCACATCATTCAATGTCTCTGTCAGGTTATGGGCACGGGCTATGATCCGTTCTTTGCAGACAACCACTGCTCCCACAGGGACTTCGCCCCGCTCTGCAGCCTTGCCGGCTTCTATCAATGCCTGTTTCATGAAGTAAGTATCGTCCAGCGTCATCATCAGCGTCTCATGTCATGTTCTCCGAAGAGGGTAGGATAATCTTCTTCCATATTTTTATGGATAAACATGAGAATGGTTTCGCGAAGCCAGCGTGACTTATTCGTTATCTTGTATTTTTCCAGATAACGATCGACAATCAACTGCTCGTCTTCGCTCAACAAAATGCTCATCCGCCGTTCCCGTTTGGTATACTCAGCGTGCATTTTCAGGCACTTTTTGCTCCTTTTTCTCATATCTTCTGCAAAATTACTTTTACTTCTGTAAAAACAAAGAATAAAAGCTGTAAATTTGCAAAAAAAGATGGCTGAACACAATGAATTAGGGAAAGCAGGAGAAAATGCCGCAGTAGCCTATCTCGAAGAGCATGGTTATCTTATCCGCCACCGGAACTGGAGAAAAGGTCACTTCGAACTGGACATCGTAGCCGCCAAAGAGAACGAATTGGTGATAGTAGAAGTGAAAACACGCAGTAACACTTTGTTTGCCCAACCGGAAGAAGCCGTCGATTTACCAAAGATTAAACGGACAGTACGTGCTGCCGACGCATATATGAAACTATTTCAGATTGACGTTCCGGTACGTTTCGATATCATCACTGTCATTGGCGAGAACGGAAATTTCAGAATAGACCATATAAAGGAAGCTTTTTATCCTCCTTTATTTTAATAGGAAACAAGTATTTTAACTAAGAGCAAAAACATAAAATCGAAAGACTTATGAATGTAGAAACGATCAGGGAATACTGCTTAAGTAAAAAAGGGGTTACCGAATCATTCCCGTTTGATGATGTATCGCTGGTTATGAAGGTGCTGGACAAAATGTTTGCCCTCATCGACTTGGAAGGAGCCAACTCCATCTCACTGAAATGCGATCCGGAACGTGCCATTGAACTGCGCGAACATTATGCAGGCATTGAAGGAGCCTACCATTTCAACAAAAAATATTGGAATGGCGTTTACTTCGATAGAGATGTAGACGATAAATTAATAAAGGAACTCGTCGATCATTCTTACGAGGAAGTTATCAAGAAATTCACTAAGAAACTGCGTGCTGAATATGATGCCCTCCCCTGATATGTCATTTCCTGTCCCATTGATTCACATCAGTGAGACAAACTCTACAAACAGTTATCTGCAGACTCTTTGTGCCAAGCAACAGGGAGTAGCAGCATTTACGACTGTAGTTGCCGACTTCCAGACATCCGGACGTGGGCAACGTGGCAATTCGTGGGAATCTGAACCCAAAAAGAATCTTCTTTTCAGTTTTGTTCTTTTCCCGGATTTCTTGGAAGCACGCCGGCAGTTCTTGATTTCTCAGATTGTGTCTTTGGCTATTAAAGAGGAACTAGATAGCTATGCTGACGATTTTTCCATCAAATGGCCGAATGATATCTACTGGAAAGACAAAAAAATATGTGGGATGCTGATCGAAAATGATTTGATGGGACGCAATATCAGTCAGAGTATTTCCGGAATCGGGATCAATGTGAATCAGGAAGTATTTCATAGTACTGCTCCAAATCCGGTATCGCTCCGGCAAATCACAGGAAAGCAGTATGACATTTTCGAAATTCTCAAGAATATCATGCTCCGCATTCAATCCGATTATGAATTGCTCCGGAACGGTGACACTGAACTCATAGCCCACCGATATGAAAAAGCTCTTTTCAGAAAAGAAGGGATGCATCGGTATAAAGATGCTGATGGAGAGTTCTTTGCGAGAATTATTTGCGTAGAGCCTGAAGGGAAGCTGATTCTGGAAGATGATGCGCAGAAAAAAAGAGGATATATGTTTAAAGAGGTAGAATATTTATTGATATAACACATACATTCTAAACAATAAAACATTACCTTTGAGTTTGCTATATAAAAAAACACCTTTAATTTTATGAAGAAAATACAGTATGTCAAGTTAGTTGGTCTTCTGACCATTTTATTATTCCTCAACATATCATGTAAAGATGATGACACTCTACTGCGAGGTAGTGGAATTACAGAACAAAGCTGGTCTACTAACCAAACATATTTTGCCTCAGCAGAGCAAACCCTCACTTTTACTTTCACGACCTTGTCTAGCTGGACTGCTCAAAACAGTTCCACTGCATTATTGTCATTGGACAATACAGCAGGTAATTCAGGGGAAAATACCATAAAAGTTACAGTACACAAGTCTTCCCAGGAACAGGGCACCATTACGATTAAAGTAAATGGATATTCATCTGCCAGCAATATCAAAATCCAGTTGAGCGATGATGATGTGCAAGGTTACGAGATTAACTATAGTGTGGATCAATATTTGAGAGAGAAATACTTGTGGAATGATGATTATAAGTTATTAACGCCCAATTTCAGACAAGCTTATGATGAGTTTTTGAGAAACACATTATTAAGTATGACAACTAATACATTAGACAAAAAACGAAATAGTAATGGCACTTATTCATTGTTTTCATTTATCCAGAAGCTAGATCCGGATTTACAAACTTCCCGCAGTGCAAAAGAGAAAAAAACACTAGAGTATAATTATGGATTCGTAAACTTTATAGCCGTTGGAAACCGTAATACTTCAAATTATGGTCTTGTTATACAAGGAGTGCATAAAGGATCATCTGCCGATAAAGAAGGACTAAAACGAGGAATGGAAATAACCGAAATAGACAATCAGAGAATAACAACGGCTAACGTGCAAGCTTGTTACTCTAAATTAATTAAACCATCCTCTCCAACCTCTATAAAAGTAAAAGACAAAGATGGAAAAGTATATACAATAAATTCCGGACCTATTTATGCGAACCCGATAATTCACCACCAAGTAAAAGAAAAGATCGGCTATCTGGTGTATTCAGCTTTTGAATCCGGCTTCGACCAAGAACTATTCGATGTATTCAAAGAGTTTAAAAGTCAGAATATTACAGAGCTAATTTTAGATCTTCGCTACAATGGCGGAGGAGATGTAACATCAGCTAATCTTATGTCTAGTTGCATTGCCGGAGATTTCTGTGTTGATAAAACTTTCGCTTCATATAGATATAATGATGAACGTATGAAAGCCCTTGGCAACCAACGGCCTATTCAGAAATTCGCATATTCTCAATATGATAATTTGAGTACTTCCCTCTCTGCCGGTGGTCTAAAGCTACAAAAAATCTACTGTCTTGTTACTGACGACTCTGCATCTGCAAGTGAATTAGTAATCAATGCACTGAGAGGTATTGATATCGAAGTTATCCTTATTGGCACCACCACACATGGGAAAAATGTAGGAATGGAAGGAGTAGAACTTACTGCAGGAACAGACAAATATTTGCTTTTCCCTATCACTTTCCAAGCATACAATGCCAAAGGTTTTGGAGACTTCGAAAACGGTTTTACACCCGATTACGAGATAAATGAGAACCAGCCTAACGGAGAATATTTTGAAGGATATGGAGACTTTGGAACTGAAAGCGATCCTTTATATGCCAAAGCAATCAGTCTGATTTCAGGAAGTAAAGTTACTACTCCCACAAGGGCAGTTAACCAAGCTAAAGAACAAATGCTAGTGATAGCTACACCAAGATTGAACCGTATAGGAATGATAAAATAAGATTATTATATCCCGTTATTAAATAGAAAGAGGTGAACCGCTCAGCGATTCACCTCTTTCTCTATCCTCAAAATCTTATCTAACGTCTTCTGAGCCTCCGTCGATGGGAACCGTAGCACTACTTTCTGTAAAGAGCTTCGTGCTTTCTCATATCCGGTAGCAAACAATTTCGACAACCCGTCCCGATAACGTGCATATTGCATTTTTGTCGGTGAAGAAAGCTTTTTGTAGTCACTTTCCAGTTTTTTCTTCTCCTGCTCCGCCATCAAATAATAATAATTACCGAGAAAGATATTGGCCGCCAGATTATCCGCATCCAACTTCAATATATTCTCGTACATACGCAACGCATCCTTCTCCTGTCCACGACATACCTGCATTTCGGCAACAGCCTCCAGATAATCTACATTATCAGGGTCCTTCTGCGACAGTTCTTTATAAAACAAAAAGGCTTTGTCATAATTCCGATTCTTCTTATAGGCAAGAGCCAACTCATTAGAAAGTTTCGAGCTGATCTCACTACTCTTGTCTATACTCGTCCAGTAGAACATTTCCGAGCGGTCTATATTCAGACTGATAGCCTGACGGAAATAGCTAACCGCCTGTCCATGCTGTCCGGCCTCAATAGCAACCGTGACTTTATGCAACATTTCATCGGCCGTCTGTGCATTCAGCATCAGCGGCAACGAAAACAAAGAAAAAAGAAGGAGAGTTAAGGTTTTCATAATCAGTTACATTGTTTCTAGTTCGTGACACGCAAAGATACAATAAAATAATAAAATATGTACCTTTGTTCGCAAAAAGAACAATCTATTTGATAAAAGTGTTTCTACAAGATGATAAATAAAAAGACGACCTCCGAAAACAGACGAATATTACAGATTGCCGTACCATCGATTATTTCGAATATTACCGTGCCATTGCTGGGACTTATCGATGTCACTATCGTTGGACATCTCGGCTCTCCGGCATATATCGGAGCGATTGCCGTAGGAGGAATGTTGTTCAATATCATCTACTGGATCTTCGGATTCCTACGTATGGGAACAAGCGGCATGACCTCACAAGCCTACGGGCAGCATGACTTAAACGAAATCAACCGGTTACTGATACGTTCTGTCGGCGTCGGACTCTTTATTGCCCTATGCCTGCTGATCCTTCAATATCCTATCCTTAATGCGGCATTCACACTCATACAGACTACAGAAGAAGTAAAGCAACTGGCAACTACCTATTTCTATATCTGTATTTGGGGAGCTCCGGCAATGCTAGGTCTTTATGGATTTGCAGGCTGGTTTATCGGAATGCAGAACTCACGCTTCCCGATGTATATTGCCATCACGCAGAATATTGTCAATATTATCGCCAGTTTGTCTTTCGTCTATCTCTTGGATATGAAAGTGGCAGGAGTCGCCGCCGGAACCCTTATCGCACAGTATGCAGGTTTCTTTATGGCCATACTATTGTATATGCGTTATTACAGCACGCTCCGAAAACGTATTGTATGGAAAGATATCATACAGAAGCAGGCAATGTACCGTTTCTTCCGGGTAAACCGTGACATCTTTTTCCGTACCCTCTGCCTGGTAATCGTAACGATGTTCTTCACCTCTGCAGGAGCTGCACAGGGAGAAGTCGTTCTGGCAGTAAATACACTGCTGATGCAATTGTTCACGCTCTTCTCTTATATTATGGATGGATTCGCCTATGCAGGGGAAGCGTTAGCCGGACGCTATATCGGCGCAAGAAATCAAACGGCTCTCCGCAATACGGTCAATCACCTTTTCTATTGGGGCATCGGACTTTCGGCAGCATTCACCCTTTTATATGCAATAGGCGGAAAAGAATTTCTCGGGTTACTGACAAATGATGTTTCGGTAATAAGCTCCTCAGACACTTACTTTTATTGGGCACTCGCCATCCCATTGACAGGTTTCTCCGCTTTCTTATGGGATGGTGTGTTTATCGGCGCCACCGCCACCCGCCAGATGCTTTATTCGATGTTGGTTGCTTCCGTCAGCTTTTTTATGATCTACTATGCCTTCCACAATCTCTTGGGAAATCACGCTTTATGGCTGGCTTTCATCACTTACCTTTCATTGAGGGGAATCGTGCAGACCTTCATCGGAAGAGAAATAGTGAAGAAAGCGATATAAAAGTTATCGCGCAACTATGAGGTCTATCCAACAAATTATCTCTATATTTGCGCTAAACTAAATGTAAAAAGATATGGCAAAGTATAAAAGAATTCTGCTGAAGCTCAGCGGAGAAAGCCTGATGGGGGAAAAACAATACGGCATTGACGAAAAAAGACTGGCGGAATATGCCGCACAAATCAAAGAAATCCATGAACAGGGAGTACAAATCGGCATCGTTATCGGCGGCGGAAATATCTTCCGTGGACTAAGCGGAGCCAACAAGGGCTTCGACCGTGTGAAAGGTGATCAGATGGGTATGCTGGCAACTGTCATCAACAGCCTTGCATTAAGTTCCGCATTAGTAGCAGCCGGAGTAAAGGCCCGTGTACTTACAGCAGTCCGCATGGAGCCGATCGGTGAATTCTACAGCAAATGGAAAGCGATTGAATGCATGGAAAACGGTGAAATCGTTATCATGTCCGGCGGTACGGGAAATCCTTTCTTTACCACAGACACTGGCTCTTCACTGCGCGGCATCGAAATCGAAGCAGACGTAATGCTGAAAGGTACCCGCGTAGACGGCATCTACACAGCCGACCCGGAGAAAGACCCTACAGCTACAAAATTCAGTGACATCACATACGATGAAGTACTGAAACGCGGTCTGAAAGTGATGGACCTCACAGCTACCTGTATGTGCAAGGAAAACAACCTGCCGATTGTTGTTTTTGACATGGACACGGTAGGAAACCTCAAAAAAGTAATCAGCGGAGAAGAAATAGGAACAGTAGTACACAACTGATCCTGACTCCCTGCCAATATACCCGGGGCCGACTAAAAAGGATATAATCAGCTTTCAGACTTTTTAGTCAGTCCCGATTACTTTCTCCCTCCACATTCCTTTTGTTGACTTGCATATACATCATTAAGAAATAAAAGCTATGAAAACCAAAAACGCTTGTTTCTGGATATTCTTATTACTATCCGGAAGTGCTTACGCACAAATGTCTCAAAAAGGTACAGTACAGATTTTTAATTCAAATAAGTCCCCACTACCGGGAGTACAACTGACAGCTACCGATGCCCCTGCCACCGATACGGATGCCAACGGGAATTTCCAGTTCAACTTCAGCAAACAAAAACCGGGAATGGCTATCGCTTCTCCGAATGTATATAAGAAAGGATATGAACTGGTAAATAAAGACATGATCAATGGATGGATTCTATCCGAAAAACGTCCGTTGAGTATTGTGATGGCTCCCGAGGGCACTATAGAAGAAAGCAAGAGCAAGTATTATTCCATCTCCGTTGCCCACTTTTCGAAGAAACAAGAAAAAGCCATTGAAGAAATCAACCAGCTATATATAGCACAGAAAATCAGTCTGCAAGAGCGTAGCGACCGTCTGAAAGCGATGGCGGAAGAATCCAGATCATTTATGAATCAGATCGATCAGTACGCTGAGAAGTTTGCGAGAATAAATCCGGATGACATCAACGCCATCGAGAAGCAAGTATTGGAACTGGTCAATGCCGGGAAACTGTCTGAAGCCATCGAGCTATACAATAAATCCGGAATTATCACTCAGGCCAGAGAGAAGCTGTTACAGAAAACAAAAGCAGAGGAAGACATCGACAAACTGGCCGAAATAATGTACCGATATGCCGACCTCTGCGCCCTGACCGGAGGAATGGAAAACGAGAAGAAAGCAAATGATGCCTACAAGTTCGTAGCCGAAGCACTTCCCGACAGGTTTACATACGTGTTTAAATACGCATTGCAGAAAATAGGACTAGAAGACAGTGATACCATGGAATGGCTGGACAAATGCCAGAAACTTTCATTTGACGAGAAATCTCTCGTACAAGTACTGAACATAAAAAGTACCCTTGCGCGTCATCATCAGAAAGACTATATCAAAGCCTTGGAGTATGACATCAACGCACTGGAAATACTGTCCAACAAAAATATTTCCATGCCTTCGGGCGATTACTATGCTATCTACCATCAGACGTTCTATTCAATGGGAAAGACATACGAAGCCATGAACGAATTCAAAGAAGCAAAGGAAATCTATGAAGACCAGATCAAAGAAATCAGTGAAGAGATAGCAGACAGCGACAATCAGCTGTTCATAAATATTCAAAGTTCTCAACTTGCCAACATATACAGTTCGCTGACAGACATTTACAAGAAGGAAGGCAATGTGTCTAAAGTCAACGAACTGTCAGAGAAATTATTCGAGCTAAATAAAAAGAATGCAGGAGATAATGAAGAAGCCATACTCGAAGCTGAAATAGGAAGACAAGAATACCTGTTCCATCAGGCAGTAGAGAAAGCGGATTACAAACTGGCAGCCGGCAGTATAAAAGAGATTCTGGCAAAAGCCGAGAAACTGTATAAGATGCGTCCCTTGTCCCGCGCCTACTGGTATGCTTTATGGAACTTCGCCTACATCAGCGTAAGCACAGAAACAGAACCGGAAAACTTCCTCACGACCATAAAAGCATTTGAAGACAAGGTAGCCAACGAATTAAAAATCAACAGTGAAGAACAAAAGACCTCATTATTGTACAATATCGAGAAACAATACATTCTATATTACTCCAAAAACGGAAATAAACCCGAAGAAAGGAAGCATGTGGAACAAGCATACCAATATGCCGAAAAACTGAATCTGTTGAATCCGGCAAGATTTGTTCTTGAGATTATCAGTGCACAGGCATCGTATATCGATATGCTCCTGGAACTTTCCGAACATGACAAAGCTCTGAAAGCCGCCATCGACCTGGAAGCATTATACACCATGCAAGGAGTATGGGGATTTCAGGACTTGAGAACAGAGAACAGTATAGGCACCGCAATGGTTTGCGGAGGACTGTATGAATTAGGAGTGGAACATCTGGAAAAAGTAAAGAAAGACAGGGAAAAGCACCTGAAACAAAAGCCGAACGACGTGGATATGATGGGCAGTATCACCACTACCTACAATAACCTGTCGTTGGGATACGGCAAACTTAAAAAATATGCCAAAGCACTGGAAGTGCAAAAGAAAGCATACGAAATCATCAAGACACTGTATCCGCATAATAAAGCCCAACTTGGCACGAACTATCTACTGATGACTCTCAATACAAGTATCGCCTACTATCAGAACAGCAATAATGCGGAGGCTCTGAAATTTCTGCAAGAGGCGGAAAACATCGCAAACGAACTGAAAGAACTCAATCAGCTTTTCAGCTCCTACCCTCTTGTTGTCCGGTTTGCCAAAGGAGACCTTCTGGCCAAATTATCCCAGCCCGGCTCCGAGGAATTATTAAAAACTGGTCTGGAGTATAAGAGCGGCACGCTGCCTAACGATGCCGTTCTGCTCTACCTTATCAATGACTACCGGACCAACAATAATAGCATTTACAGAAAGTAAAGGCATTACTTTCTCAGAATAATCTTCCATGGGACTTTATCGGATACCGGTCCGGTGAAGTCCCATAATTGATATCCATCCTTGTATACCGTCACCCGTTGCTCCTCTTTTTGTTTCTCGGCAGGTATGGGCAGTTGGAAGTTTCCCATTCCGTCAGATACCGTCTTCATGTCCAGCACTTGAACAGTAGCATCCGCCAGCGGACGGTTATCCTCATCTTTCACAGTACCGAAAATCATCGCTAATGAAGAATCCCGACTGATGCCAAGAGTCACATTCTTTTCCAGGCTCAGTACCGTATCTACCGTCACATATCCTTTCGATTCTATCTTCAGACGGGCATTCTCACCCAGATATTTAGTATGAATTTCTTTGAAGACAACCTCGTCAGAAAGTCTGTCCACATGACGGGTTTCGCTCTTATCGGCATACTCCAATGTTATATCAGCGCCATAAAAAGGCAAAGAAGATTTGGAAGTATCCGTAAGACGCACCGTGGAAGTGACCGGCGAATAATAATAGAAAGCAAAGAAAGCCAGTGCCACCACCAGTACAGGCACAAGGACATACAATAATACGAACCTCAATGTCCGTTTCACATCTACCGGATCGGGCTTGATAAAGCCTTCATTCTCCAAAATCTGCAATTGTTTGTCGAACTTGAGACGCAAATCATCATAATTGGTATACAAGTCGCAGAAGTGTCCGAGATTCTTCTCGCAATAAGATTTAAAATCTTTGAGAGACTCATCAACGATCCCTTCCTCCTTGAAATAGACAAATATTTTAGGTTTTGCAGCCTTAGTCTTCAGATATATTTCATGGGCCACTTCCAGTTCTTCTTTGGTATAGCGCCCCATCCGTGTGTGGAACAGAAAAATCACAATATCACATTCACGGATATAGTCATTATAGCGATCCTGCAGACGGCCTTCATTCAGCGAACTGCTGAAGTCCATCCACGTACGCTGGTCGAAGTCGATATTCCGATCACGATAAAGCTTATTCTTATCCGAAAAGTACAAGTCAAACATCTGTTTGTCTTCATTCAACTCCGCTGATGATGCAATAAAAATCTTGATCTTCTTCATCTGTTTCTATATTTTTTCCTTTATACTGATCCATTTCTTGCGGTCTTCGATTCGTTCGAAAACCAACTGTGCCTTTTTCTTCAGTTCTCCTTTCAACTTGACTTCTTTCAATGACTGCTGAAGGCTATTCTCCACCAGCTCAATCTCTTGCATACTTTGCGTCTCCTTTACTATCAAGCTATACTGATCCAGAACTTCACTCGGGTCATTCCGCTGAAAGAACCACTCTACCGACATTAATTTCAGCTTGATATCCGTCGCCATCTCATAAATCAAGTGAGCAACAGAGTCACACGCCACTTTATCATCGGCTTGCTTCAGCAACTGGAAATTATTGACTAAGGATGGAAGAAGCAGTTTCATATCTTCTTTTGCTTCCTGCCTGACTGCAATCTTCAATGTCATGGCAGAATCAAGTTTCATCTCTTCATAAAGACGAATAGCTCCATGCACATCACCATGATCGAGCAGTTCCATTGCCTGCTTTTCCATAGCATCAAGCTCGTCACGATTGATGCAGGCAAATTTAAGCGCATATATTTCCAGACGTTTCTGCCATTCCATCATACTTTTAGACATGGAGTCAACTTTCTGATCATATTCCACTGCGGACAATGCGTTCTGTTTCTTCAGTTCTTCCAGTTCAGCCAATGTTTTCCGATATTCTTTCTCACTATTGGATTCACCTATATCATAATATTTCTTGCGCAACGCACTGATGACTTCGGTACGCCCTAATACAATTTTCAGTTCGGAGGCAGACGATATATTCCAATTGGCTACTTTCTCGTAATTGACTATTTTGAAACCTTTCTTATAGATATCATTAATCATCAACGGATCGCCCGGCAAGGAAGCGGTGAAATTCAGTATAAACCGCCCTTCCTGATCGCTGTCCGTAGGCGAAGCACCCGCTACTTTTATTTCAGCACCGGCTACGGGCTTGTTATTGCTACTCATTTCCACGACGATCCCCTTCTGAGTGGTTTGTGCCCAAACACATTGAAAGCCAGTCAGAAAGATAGAAAGCACTAAGAATATTTCCTTTTGATGATTCCCCATATCACAAATCCTAATCCATTTTATAGTTTTCCGTCCTGCTTCACAATCAAAAGCAGATGCCGTGTCAAAGCAATATCATATTTCTCACTGCCATTCCGCAAATCGTTGTAAGGGCGAATGTCATAATGAGCATATTCTTCATCCCGCTTTTTATTCTTCAAGGCTGCCTTTTGTTCTATCTCTTCCTGTTCCTTTTTTGTCACAGGTCTATATCCCAGTAACAGTTCTTCCACATTCCAGCGGTTGTGTTCCACTTCTGCCAAAATCGCCACCTGCTTTTCGCTAAGTTGCTTTCCGTTGTCCCAATGTTCCTTGGTGTAGCCGATTGAACGCAATTTGGTAGGAATGGCATTCGCATTATAAATATTAGACCATTTCTTTACCGTTTTGAACTTCGGATTGTGCCATAGTTCGTCCATTTCTTTCGCAGATGGCAGTTCTGTCAAGACTTTATCTCCTTCACACTTTTCATACACCGCATTTACACGCTTGGCATACATCTCGTCTGCCATGCACAAGTCGAAACAATCATCCAACATCCCGAACGGACGAAGATTCTTGAAACGCTGATTGGTTCCTCCTTTTCCCTTCAACGGATTACCGGATAATTTTTCAATGATAGCCGATGTTATCCGTTGCTGAACCAGCACCGGAACACCTTTCTCATAGACACAACGCGGGAGATAGACAGCAGAAGAAATAGACTGATGAGTCAGGTTCAGGCAGACTGCAACCGTCATCAGCGCATCCTCATCTTCACACCAGCCTGTAATCAAATCACGGACTTCCGGCGACTCGATAGTTCCCTGTACAAACTGCCATTCTATGTCTATAAAATCTGTTCCCAAATGAGCATAGACCTCAGCAGGTTCATCCCTGCGGACCATTCCGTTTTCTGTATCTATAAAGGTAGAATAAGATACATCAAACAGGTTTTCATACGCTTGTTTGAAGCTGTTCATCTCACGCATTGCTTCATTATCGATAAAAGTGATGCGCGTTTTCTTCTTTTTATCCCGGATAAAGTTGGGATAGTGGGCTATATGGGCAGCCTCGACAGCCAGAGCAATTCCCATCCTCGACATTCCCACAATTACCAGATGCACATATTTCTCTGATTCGTAAGTGACAGGCTGATAATCCAGAGGCAGATAATTAATCTCACGGATACTACACGCATTTCGCACAAATACTTTTTGCGCCCATGTTTCGTAAAAGTTAAACGGACAGAAATCAATATATTCCTTTATATCATCATCAATATCCGAGAATTGGAAGACAGCAAAAGTAGATTGATATTCAAAGAGTACGTTGCACTTCAAAGGAGGTTTCCGATTCTCTTCCTTGCAAAGTTCGCCTATCAGATTCAGACAGTCGACATTCATCGAGTCATGATAATATTCCACATCATCCAGCTCTCCGCTATCTCCCAATATAAAGACTTCTTTCGCATCCGCCACATACAACTTTTTCAGTTCTTCTTTAGAGTCTCTCATGGCATGAACCAAAACGATTCTCTTCTCCTCATCCTTTGTGAGATTGGAAAATAATTCCATCCGTACTTCATTGACGTCTTTGGAAGTCTGAATGACTAACGTGCAATCCTTCTCCCGTTGGCATAACTGTCGTATCAGACAGGGTAACATTGCATCTGCACCGATGATCACAAAATGATCAGATAGTTTATAATGAATCAACCCGTTTCTGCAATTTTCCACCCGCCTTTCAATGATATTGGAAAGCGTGGAGATCAACAATCCGCCCAAAACGACGGAACCCAGCAAACTAATAATCAATGCCCACGGGCGGTCTTCCGGACTTATGCTGATCAGGTTGCCCGAATCAACAAAGTTATTGTATACATTCCACAGGGTCTTCTGAAAAGAATGGTTCGCCGCAGAGTCAGTAGCCAGCACAGTCATCTCTTCCGAAGGAGTCATCTGATACTTGCTTCCCCAGTGCACTCCCAAACAAGATAAAACAATCAGCGAAACGACTATAATAATCAGGAAACGTATCTGTTTCCAAGCCCCGCCATAAATAATCCGGTCAAACCAACGAGCATTCATAACTTAATCCTCCTTTTCTATTCTGAAACCTAATTTCTTCACCATCTTGATCGTATTCATAGCCGTATTCCGGTCGTACTCTTTTTCTTCTTCCGGCAACTCATCATAAGGTACCAGACAAGGATGCTTTTTATGGATATCATCGCGTTTTTCGCCATATGTCCAGCCTTCATCTATACGGGCTTTTGCCCACACTTCATGTACATTTTCAGCGATGCGCTCTGATAATTGGATTAAAGATTCGGGAAGGTCAACCAATGAAAGGTCCATCGGTTCGGGGATGTAATCCAGTTTATTTTCTTTCATATTTTATATTCTGTATTTATCTAATGTATTAAGATGCAAGGCATGTCATTGATGCAAAGATAATAAAAAGACTAAGATTTACAGCTTTCAATACTATTTCTTAATGGCTATAGTGCTAAAATCTAAGTCTCGCATTGCATAAAACTATTCGTCTGACAGTTGTTGAACTTTCGTCTGACAACTGTTAATCTTTCGTCTAACAGCTGTCAGACGAAAAGAAAACAGCTGTCAGACGAATAAATTCAAGCATAAACAATGTTAGTTTACGGCTAGCAGAAGAGTAATCTCATGCTATTCTCCAAGTAATCCGTCGCATACGAAAAATTAAATTATACTATCAACGCCCTAAACTATTGTTTATCATCGGCAAACTACGTACTTTTGCACGCCATTTTTAAGAGGCTAAAATAATGAATAACAAGACCAAAGGTTTTATTTATGGAGCCATTGCCGCTGCAAGCTACGGTATGAATCCTCTCTTCACACTCCCGCTCTATGCTGCCGGCATGAGTGTCGATATTGTTTTATTCTACCGTTACGCATTTGCCGTAATTGTATTGGGTGTCTTGATGAAGCTGCAAGGGCAGTCTTTTACTCTTCGCAAGGCAGACATTCTCCCCTTGGTAATCATGGGATTGCTGTTTTCGTTTTCATCTCTGCTTCTATTCATGAGTTACAACTATATGGATGCCGGTATTGCTTCTACCATTCTGTTCGTTTATCCGGTGATGGTAGCTGTGATCATGGGCGCCTTTTTCAAAGAGAAGATTTCCGCAATCACCGTTTTTTCGATCCTGTTGGCACTTTCGGGCATTGCCCTGCTCTATCAGGGAGATGGCAACAAACCACTCTCCACCGTAGGAATTATCTTTGTTTTACTGTCGTCTCTCTCCTATGCCATTTATATCGTAGGAGTCAACCGGTCTTCATTAAAAACATTACCGACTACCAAACTGACTTTTTATGCTATATTATTCGGATTATCGGTTTACATAGTCCGCTTGAATTTCTGCACGGAATTGCAAATCATACCCTCTCCCTTATTGTGGGCAGATGTTCTGGCCTTGGCCATTCTCCCCACTGCCGTGTCATTGATTTGCACCGCATTAGCCATTCAATCTATAGGCTCCACTCCTACTGCTATACTCGGTGCTCTGGAGCCTGTGACAGCGTTATTTTTCGGGGTCCTCCTGTTTCACGAAAAACTGACTCCCCGATTAATGGTCGGTATTTTAATGATTATCACTGCCGTTACATTGATTATCATCGGCAAGTCGCTTATAAAAAAGATGAGTGTGCTGTTGCAGATAAGCAAAAAATAGTATACTTTTGCTAATCAATCAACCAAATAGCAACTTTAATTATCAAAAAATATGGTAGACGTAAAGACTTGCCTTGACAATGCACAAGAAAAAATGGATATGGCTGTAATGTATCTCGAAGAAGCATTGGCACATATCCGCGCTGGAAAAGCGAGTACCCGACTGTTGGATGGTATCCGCGTAGACTCTTACGGAAGTATGGTTCCTATCAGCAATGTAGCTGCTTTATCCACTCCGGATGCTCGCAGTATCACCATCAAACCGTGGGACAAAAGTATGTTCCGTGCCATCGAAAAAGCCATTATCGACTCTGACCTTGGCATTATGCCCGAAAATAATGGTGAAGTAATCCGTATTGGTATTCCTCCTCTGACGGAAGAACGTCGTAGACAGCTCGCTAAACAGTGTAAAGCGGAAGGCGAAACTGCCAAAGTAAGTGTACGCAACGCTCGTCGCGATGGCATCGACGCACTGAAAAAAGCAGTAAAAGACGGACTGGCAGAAGACGAGCAGAAGAATGCGGAAGCCAAGTTACAAAAAATCCATGATAAGTATATCAAACAGATTGAAGATATGCTTGCTGACAAGGATAAAGAAATCATGACGGTTTAATGGAAAATGGAGAATGGACAATGGATAATTACTATGCAGTCCCATTGCCCATTCTCCATTATCCATTATCCATTATCCATTATCCATTAAATAAATGAAGGGATTAGTAATCAAGAACACGGGCAGTTGGTATCAGGTGAAGACCGACGACGGACAATTTATTGAATGTAAAATCAAAGGTAATTTCCGGTTAAAAGGTATTCGCAGCACCAATCCGGTAGCCGTGGGCGACCGCGTTCAGATTATACTCAATCAGGAAGGTACTGCCTTTATCAATGAAATAGAAGACAGAAAGAACTACATCATCCGCCGTTCTTCCAATCTTTCCAAACAATCTCACATTCTTGCCGCTAACCTCGATCAATGTATGTTAGTGGTTACTGTCAACTATCCCGAAACATCCACCATTTTTATCGACCGTTTTCTCGCTTCTGCCGAAGCATATCGTGTACCTGTCAAACTGGTATTTAATAAGGTAGATGCTTATAACGAGGATGAGCTCCGTTATCTGGACGCTCTTATTAATCTGTATACGCATATCGGTTATCCTTGTTTCAAGGTTTCTGCCAAGGAAGGAACCGGAGTGGATGCCATCAAAAAAGACCTGGAAGGCAAGATCACACTTTTCTCCGGTCATTCGGGAGTTGGAAAATCGACGCTCATCAACGCCATTTTACCGGGAACCAAAGTAAAAACCGGTGAGATATCGACCTATCACAACAAAGGTATGCATACGACTACCTTCTCTGAAATGTTCTCTGTAGACGGGGATGGATATATTATCGATACTCCGGGAATCAAAGGATTCGGAACGTTCGATATGGAGGAAGAAGAAATCGGGCATTATTTCCCTGAAATATTCAAGGTTTCCGCTGATTGCAAATATGGTAACTGTACACATCGGCATGAGCCGGGATGTGCGGTACGTGAGGCAGTGGAAAAGCATCTTATCAGTGAGTCTCGTTATACTTCTTATCTGAATATGCTGGAGGATAAGGAGGAGGGAAAGTATCGGGCGGCATACTAATCTCTTAACTAATCAGCAAGAAATTACACATAAAAAATAAATCTAATTTCTATTAAAAAAACGACAACAATCGAACATTCTGATTCCAAAATTCAAACAACAAACACAACTTTGATTTTAATTTAAACTTCAAGCAAAATCTCACTAATTTAAATAAGTAAATTAGATGAAAAGTCGAAATTCTCCTTTTGTCTGTTATTAAAGCCAGACACAACATTAACTTTCTTTTACTTTATCCAGCATTAAACCTTTTCTTTCAAGTGTCGTCTAATCATCAGAAGATATTATATAACATGCTATATACTATACTAAACCATGAATAAAAAAACTAAATGGGGCATCATTATTCTTATCGGTGCCGGAATTATCGGTGGGGGAATTTACTCACAGTTACCAAAAACTAACGACGAACTGGCTGCTGCTGACAAGGTAAAAAATACCCAAAAGAATGGAAAAAAGATTCTGAACGTCAACGCCAAAGTAATAAAGCCTCAACTGTTAACAGACGAATACACTACTACCGGCGTACTTCTGCCGGATGAAGAAGTTGATTTGTCTTTTGAGACTTCCGGGAAAGTAATAGAGATCAACTTCGAAGAAGGAACTCCCGTAAAAAAAGGACAACTTCTTGCCAAAGTCAACGACCGCCAGCTACAAGCACAACTTCAACGGTTGGTTTCACAACTAAAGTTAGCTGAGGACCGTGTATTCCGACAAGATGCTCTGCTTAAACGAGATGCAGTCAGTAAAGAAGCTTATGAACAAGTAAAGACTGACCTGGCAACTCTAAATGCTGATATAGAAATAGTAAAAGCGAACATTGCCCTAACCGAGCTCCGTGCTCCATTTGACGGAATCATCGGACTTCGGCAAATCAGTGTCGGTTCATACGCTTCGCCGACAACTATCGTTGCCAAACTGACAAAGATTACTCCGCTGAAAGTAGAATTTTCAGTACCGGAACGCTATGCAAGCCAGATTAAGAAAGGTACGAACCTGAATTTTAGAATTGAAGGAAAACTAGATGCCTTCAGCGCAAAAGTATATGCTGTAGAATCAACGATTGATCCCAACCTGCATCAATTTACAGCACGCGCACTTTATCCAAATACCAATCGCGCCTTACTTCCCGGCCGATATACAAGTATCCAATTAAAGAAAGAAGAAATCCCGAATGCGATTGCCATTCCGACGGAAGCTATCGTACCGGAGATGGGAAAGGATAAAGTTTTCTTGTATAAATCAGGAAAAGCCGAACCTGTAGAAGTGACAACAGGCATTCGTACAGATGCTGAAGTACAAATTGTAAGAGGACTTCAAGTAGGAGATACCATTCTTACATCAGGAACACTGCAACTTCGCCTGGGACTTCCTGTTACATTGGATAATATTGACTAATACCTGCCATGCCTTATGAATATATCTGAATTAAGTATACGCCGTCCGGTATTAGCTACGGTACTGACAATCATTATTCTCCTTTTTGGATTTATCGGATACAGTTATCTGGGTGTCCGTGAATATCCATCGGTGGACAACCCGATCATTTCTGTCAGTTGTTCTTATCCGGGAGCCAATGCCGACGTCATTGAGAACCAGATAACCGAGCCACTGGAACAAAATATCAATGGTATCCCGGGCATCCGGTCTCTATCCAGCGTCAGCCAGCAGGGACAAAGCCGTATTACGGTAGAATTTGAACTTTCAGTCGATCTGGAAACTGCAGCAAATGACGTACGTGACAAAGTTTCCCGTGCCCAACGTTATCTGCCCCGGGACTGTGACCCGCCGACTGTATCAAAAGCCGATGCCGATGCGATGCCTATTTTAATGGTTGCCCTCCAAAGCGACAAACGCTCACTGCTTGAATTAAGTGAGATTGCAGACTTGACTGTCAAAGAGCAGTTACAGACCATCTCTGATGTAAGTAGTGTATCTATTTGGGGTGAAAAGCGTTATTCCATGCGCCTTTGGCTCGATCCGGTCAAGATGGCAGGATATGGCATCACTCCGATTGATGTAAAGAATGCGGTAGACAATGAGAATGTCGAACTTCCTTCGGGTAGTATTGAAGGAAACACTACCGAACTGACAATCCGTACATTGGGATTAATGCATACTGCCGATGAGTTCAATAATCTTATTGTAAAAGAAGATAACAACCGTATCGTCCGTTTCAGTGACATCGGACGTGCAGAACTTGGTCCTGCCGACATCAAGAGTTACATGAAAATGAACGGTGTACCCATGGTAGGTGTTGTTGTTATTCCACAGCCGGGAGCCAATCACATCGAAATTGCCGATGCTGTGTACAAACGCATGGAACAGATGAAGAAGGACCTGCCGGAAGATGTGACGTATAGCTATGGTTTTGATAATACCAAATTTATCCGGGCATCTATCAATGAGGTAAAAGAGACTGTATATGTAGCCTTTATTCTGGTTATCATCATCATCTTCCTTTTCTTACGCGACTGGCGGGTGACGCTGGTTCCGTGCATCGTAATTCCCGTATCGCTGATTGGAGCATTCTTCGTCATGTATCTTGCCGGATTCTCCATTAACGTACTTTCCATGCTTGCCATTGTGCTGGCCGTGGGACTGGTGGTGGATGACGCCATCGTAATGACGGAGAACATCTATATCCGTATCGAAAAAGGAATGAGTCCGAAAGAAGCGGGAATAGAAGGAGCCAAAGAGATCTTCTTTGCCGTTATTTCAACGACCATCACACTGGTTGCAGTATTCTTCCCGATTGTCTTCATGCAAGGTATGACAGGACGTTTGTTCCGGGAATTCAGTATTGTAATTTCGGGTTCTGTCATTATCTCTTCATTTGCGGCACTGACTTTCACTCCGATGCTGGCCACGAAGTTACTCATCAAACGTGAAAAACAAAACTGGTTCTACACTAAGACGGAACCGTTTTTTGAAGGGATGAACCGATGGTACAGCCGTTCGCTCGCTGCTTTTTTGCGTAAGCGCTGGCTAGCACTTCCGTTCACTTTTATAACCATCTGCCTGATCGGTTTCTTATGGAATGCTATTCCGGCAGAAATGGCTCCACTTGAAGACCGGTCGCAAATCTCTATCAACACCCGAGGTGCAGAAGGTGTCACTTATGAATATATCCGTGACTATACCGAAGATATCAACCAGCTTGTAGATTCTATTCTACCGGATGCGGAAGCGGTAACAGCACGTGTATCCAGTGGTAGCGGAAACGTACGCATTACACTGAAAGACATGAAAGACCGTGACTACACGCAGATGGAAGTTGCGGAAAAGATATCAAAGGCCGTACAGAAAAAGACCATGGCACGCTCGTTCGTACAACAGCAGTCTTCTTTCGGCGGACGCCGGGGAAGTATGCCTGTTCAATACGTACTCCAGGCTACCAATCTGGAAAAGCTGCAGGAGGTATTACCGCAGTTCATGGCCAAAGTATATGAGAATCCGGTTTTCCAGATGGCAGACGTAGACTTGAAGTTCAGTAAACCGGAAGCCCGTATCAGAATCAACCGTGACAAAGCGAGCGTAATGGGAGTCAGTACTAAAAATATCGCCCAAACGCTGCAATACGGATTGAGCGGCCAGCGTATGGGATATTTCTATATGAACGGAAAGCAGTATGAAATTTTAGGTGAAATCAACCGCCAGCAACGAAACAAGCCTGCCGATCTGAAAGCTATCTATATCCGTAGCAGCAATGGAGATATGATACAGCTGGACAATCTGATTGAACTGGAAAACGGTATCGCCCCTCCCAAACTGTACCGTTACAACCGATTTGTATCAGCCACAATTTCCGCCGGACTGGCTGACGGAAAGACCATCGGACAAGGACTGGATGAAATGGATAAGATTGCCAAGGAAACATTGGACGATACTTTCCGTACCGCATTATCCGGAGACTCCAAGGAATACCGTGAAAGTTCTTCGAGCCTGATGTTTGCTTTTATACTGGCTATCCTTCTGATTTATCTGATCCTGGCAGCACAGTTTGAAAGTTTCAAGGACCCGTTAATTATCATGTTAACAGTGCCTTTGGCTATTGCCGGAGCCTTGGTATTCATGTATTTCGGAGATATCACAATGAATATTTTCAGTCAGATCGGTATTATCATGCTGATTGGTCTCGTGGCTAAAAACGGTATCCTGATCGTGGAATTCGCCAATCAGAAACAAGAAGCAGGCGAGGATAAGATGAGTGCCATCAAAGATGCCGCATTACAGCGTCTGCGCCCGATTTTAATGACAAGCGCTTCTACTGTACTGGGACTTATTCCATTGGCATTTGCCAGCGGAGAAGGCGCCAATCAGCGTATCGCCATGGGTACGGCTGTAGTAGGTGGTATGGTTGTTTCCACACTGCTTACGATGTATATTGTGCCGGCCATCTACAGTTATATTTCGACTAACCGAATCAAAATAACAAAAGAATGAAACAGAAAGGTATTTGCATGAAACGAATCATATATATAGTTACCGCATGTGTCTTCGTATCAGTTTCTACTGCGAAGGCACAGCGAATCTATTCCTTAAGAGACTGCCTGGAAGAAGGGCTGCAAAACAATTATTCTCTGCGCATCGTCCATAACGAAGAACAGATCAGCAAGAATAACGCGACACTCGGAAATGCGGGTTATCTGCCTACCCTGGACTTTTCTGCCGGATATACCGGAAACCTGGACAATATCGAGACGAAAGCCCGTGCCACCGGAGAGGTCACCAAAAATAATGGAGTCTACGACCAGACAGTTAACGTCGGCCTCAACCTCAACTGGACCATCTTCGACGGATTCAACATCAGCACTACGTACAAGCAGCTAAAAGAACTGGAACGGCAGGGCGAAACCAACACCCGCATTGCCATTGAAGACTTCATCGCCGATCTTGCCTCGGAATACTACAACTTCATCCAACAAAAGATCCGTCTGAAGAACTTTCATTATGCGATGTCACTTTCCAAAGAACGCCTGCGTATAGCAGAAGCAAGCCATCTTGTCGGTAAATTCTCGGGTCTGGATTATCAGCAAGCCAAAGTGGACTTCAATGCGGACAGCGCCCAATACATCAAGCAACAGGAATTGCTGCACTCCTCGCGCATCCAACTTAATGAATTGATGGCCAACAATAATGTAAATCAGATTATCGTCATCAAAGATTCTACCATTGACGTACACAGTGACTTACTGTTCGACGATTTATGGAATGCTACCTTATCCACCAATGCTTCTTTGCTGAAAGCCGACCAGAACACTGTACTGGCACAGCTGGATTACAAAAAGATCAACTCCCGCAACTACCCATACCTCAAACTGAATACCGGCTATGGATATACCTTTAATAAATACGATATCAATGCAAACAGCAGAAGAGGCAACTTAGGCTTTAATGCCGGGGTTACTGTCGGTTTTAATATCTTCGACGGCAACCGCCGCCGTGAAAAGCGCAACGCAACCCTTGCCTTCAAGAATCGTCGTCTGGAACGACAGGAACTGGAGTTAGCCCTTCGTTCCGATCTCAGCAACTTGTGGCAAGCATACCGTAACAATCTTCAGCTGCTGAATCTGGAACGGCAGAATCTTGTGACCGCCAAAGACAATCATGATATCGCCATGGACCGTTATATACAGGGAGACCTTTCCGGTTTTGAAGTACGCGAGGCACAAAAGAGTCTGCTGGATGCCGAAGAACGTATTCTCTCGGCAGAATACAACACCAAACTTTGCGAGATATCACTACTGCAAATCAGCGGAAAAATCACCAAATATCTGGAGCAATAAGACTTTTATTCTCCTGTTTTCATTGGGCTAATCATCTGATAAAAGCGATTAGCCCAATTTTTATGCCATAAAGAACAGATATTACCCTTCATTCCCGACCTTTTCTTCTACATTTGCACGCACCATAACATTCACTTAACAATAGAAGTCATGAGACAAACAGCCTTTTTCTTTCTGTTACTTTTCATTCAGACTGGAATTTCAGCCCAAGCAACAGATTACAGGAAACAACAGAATTACAAAGAATGGGTACACCTCGCTCCCAAGTTCGATGATGCCTTTTTCCGGACAGAAGAAGCACAACGCATTGGAGACAATGTATTGCTATACCAGCAAGTCACCGGAGGCTGGCCCAAAAACATCTATATGCCGGCAGAACTGACAGAGCAGGAATACACCAAAGCATGGAATGCGAAAGGAGACGTCAACCAAAGTACCATTGACAACAACGCCACGACAACCGAAATTCAATATCTAGCCCGTCTTTATCAAGCTACACAAAAAGAGAAATACAAAGAAGGAGTACTGAAAGGTATCCAATATCTGCTCAAAGCACAATATGACAATGGCGGATGGCCTCAGTTTTATCCGCGTCCTACAGGATACTATATCCAAATCACCTACAATGATAACGCAATGGTCAGAGTCATGCAGCAGTTACGGGAAATCTACGAAAAGCAGTCCCCTTATACTTTCATCCCCGATGAAACCTGCCAGCAAGCACGTAAAGCCTTTGACAAAGGAATAGAATGTATCCTCCGGACACAGGTTCGCCAAAACGGGGAACTGACAGTATGGTGCGCGCAGCATGACCGCATCACACTGGAGCCCTGCAAGGCACGTGCATATGAGTTGCCTTCATTGAGCGGACAAGAATCTGACAATATCGTGCTTTTGCTCATGTCTCTCCCCCATCCATCGGAAAAAGTAATTGAATCGATAGAATCAGCCGTCAAATGGTTCAAGAAGTCCGAAATAAAAGGAATACAAAAAGAATACTTCACCAACAGTGACGGAAAAAGAGATTACCAGATGATCCCTTGCGAAGATTGTCCCGTACTATGGGCACGTTTTTATGAACTGGACACCAATCGTCCTTTCTTCTCCGACCGCGACGGAATTAAAAAATACGATATCTCAGAAATCGGACATGAACGCCGGAACGGATATAGCTGGTACAATAAAGACGGCAGCAAAGTACTGGCAAAATATGAGAAATGGAAGAAGGAATTAAATAGGAAATAATACCGGAGGATGCGATAAGAGGGGATGTCAAAAGTCAATAGTAACTAAACTCTCCTCCTTCCTGAAGGAGTTTAGTTACTATTGACTTTTGATAACCTCTCATCTATTTCTATTTTCTATGACTATCCTACTATATATTTAGCAACCTTTCCTGCACGATAGATCAGCCATACCAATCCCCATGAAACGGCGAAAGCAAGAATAGCGGCTACAGGTATCTGCAAACCAATCGGCATATTAATAGCTCTCATCAGCACGACCGACGGCCCTGTAAAGAAATAATGTATCATATAAATACCGAATCCGCAAACAGTGAGATTCGCCAATGCCTTTTTCATCCTTTCCGAGTTCACTTTTACTTTCTTTGCCAACATAAACACAGGTATCGTCATCATTACAACATTAAGAGAACAATAGGTAAAGAAGAGTTCCAGCATCTCATCCGTATATTCCGGCAATGCGGTTATATGCCTGAAACCTAAGAATGTCACCGCATAACCGACTGCAAACATCGGAATGCCAATCGCCAACGTTTTCTTCAAGCTCCATTCCAGATTTTTCAGATAATGCCCCAACAACAGATAGCCATTGAAACCGGCAAAAGCATACAGCATTCCAAAAGAGTTCCATGAACAGGTTCCCCATAAATAATTAGAAACAAACTGATAATAATAAGGAAGCAGCAAAGTTACCCCCCAAGCCAGCAGAAACATCAGTTTGGCACGTTCCGAAGCCTTCTCTACCCAAGCTGAGAAAACCGGCAAATACAGATACAGCCCGATAAGCAGATAAATATACCACATATGCACGGCTAAAATGGAGAAGTTGAACGGAATCATCAAAATATATTCCAAAGATACAGAGAATGATTGCTGCATCACTTCCTCTCCCGCATACGGGAAGAAATCAAGAATAATCTGAGGATTCAGTCCCAACAGGCCTGTAATCCAAGGGAACAGATTATAGAGCACCGACCATATCAGGAACGGATAAAAGACGCGGGGAATACGTTTCTTGTAAAAAGTAGAAGCATCACCTCTTACAGGCAGAAGCAATGCACCGGTAATCATCACAAACAGAGGCACGCACGGACGCAGTACAGATCCGTAAATAGCCCCCCAAAGTTTTATTTCTCCGATATTCGGAGCCGTGCCGGGATAAAAATTAAACGGATCGGTGCAATGACAGCAGACAACTGTAAACATCGCAATAAAACGAACGACATCCAGCCAAACAATATGCTGGTTCTTTTGATTGGATAAATTCATCACTAGTGGTTTCATGGTGTTTTAATTATTAGATAAGCAAGTTTATAAAAAAAGGGATACCCATACGAAAACTGACAGGTATCCCAAATGAATGTTTATGTAATCAACCGCAAGAATAACTTGCCATTACTTATTACTTGTTACTTATTACTTGTTATTTGGCACAACGTGGTTTTATCTGTTTGAAGAAGTCATTTCCTTTGTCATCTACCAAAATAAATGCCGGGAAATCTTCCACTTCAATTTTCCAGATTGCTTCCATGCCCAGTTCCGGATATTCTACGCACTCAATGCTCTTGATGTTGTTCTGAGCAAGGATTGCAGCCGGTCCGCCGATAGAACCCAGATAGAAGCCGCCATATTTCTGACAAGCATCTGTAACCTGCTGGCTACGGTTACCTTTCGCCAACATAACCATGCTGCCACCGTGGCTCTGGAACAGCTCAACATACGAGTCCATACGTCCGGCAGTTGTCGGGCCCATTGAACCGCAAGCCATACCAGCCGGAGTCTTGGCCGGACCAGCATAGTAAATAGGATGATCCTTGATATACTGAGGCAAATCTTCTCCACGATCCAAGCGTTCTTTCAGTTTAGCGTGAGCGATGTCACGGCCAACGATGATAGTACCGTTCAGTGACAGACGAGTAGATACAGGATATTTGGTCAGTTCTTTCAGAATCTCAGCCATCGGACGGTTCAGATCAATCTTCACTACATCACCTTCACCGGCCTGACGCAATTCTGCCGGAATCAGGCTACCCGGATTTGAATCCAGTTTCTCAATCCAGATACCATCTTTATTGATTTTACATTTGATGTTACGGTCGGCAGAACAAGATACGCCCAGACCTACCGGACAAGAAGCACCGTGACGAGGCAGACGAATGATACGAACATCATGTGCCAGATATTTACCGCCGAATTGTGCACCCAGACCTATCTTGCGAGCTTCTTCCAGTACTTGTTTTTCCAGTTCGATATCACGGAAAGCACGGCCAAATTCATTTCCCGTAGTCGGCAGATTATCGTAGAAGTGAGTAGAAGCCAGTTTCACTGTCAGCAGGTTCTTCTCAGCAGAAGTACCGCCGATCACAAAAGCGATATGATAAGGAGGACAAGCGGCAGTTCCCAGAGTCTTCATTTTTTCCACCAGGAACGGAACCAGTGTACCAGGGTTCAAAATTGCTTTTGTTTCCTGATACAGATATGTTTTGTTGGCAGAACCACCACCTTTCGTTACGCAGAGGAATTCGTATTCCATGCCTTCGGTAGCTTCGATGTCAATCTGTGCAGGCAGGTTACATTTTGTATTTACCTCATCATACATATTCAGAGGCGCATTCTGAGAGTAACGCAGGTTTTCTTCGGTATATGTTTTGTAAACACCCAGTGACAGAGCTTCCTCGTCGGTATAGCCGGTCCACACTTGCTGTCCCTTTTCACCGTGGATAATAGCAGTACCGGTATCCTGACAGAATGGAAGTACACCTTTGGCAGCCACTTCCGCATTACGCAGGAAAGTCAGTGCTACGTACTTATCGTTCTCGCTGGCTTCCGGATCACTCAGAATCTTAGCAACCTGTTCATTGTGCGAACGGCGAAGCATGAATGACACATCACGAAAAGCTGCATTTGCCATCGCAGTCAAGCCTTCTTTCTCAATTTTCAGGATAGGATTTCCTTCAAACTCGCTTACCGATACATAGTCTTTTGTAAGCAGATAATACTCAGTGGTATCTTTTCCCTTTTCAAACATGGGCTGATACTTAAACGGAGGTGTTGCCATAATCTCTTATTTTATTACGTAATGTTAGTTAGTGAGGCAAAGGTAGTAATTAAAAATAAAGAATGATAACGGAAGAATGAAGAATTAAGAATGAATAACGCAGAAAGGAACTATGCCCACCGCAACAAGAATTTATTCTCATTGCAGTGAGAACTTTTTCTCATACCTATGAGTATTTTTTCTCACTGCGATGAGAAAATTTTCTCATTATGGTGAGAATTTTTTCTCATCGATATGAGAATGGTCTGAGAACTTTATATCACAATAACTACTGTTAATGAGGCGACTAGCCAATAAGCCGGCTTTAGATTTTACTCTTGAATGGACCCGATTCTTTTGATCAATTCATTGCCAAGCGCAGTTTTGTCCTCAATATGCTTCAAGACAGCCGTCACAAACGTGTTACTTTCAAAATCACCACGTACTTGTTCGAAGTCCTGCTTCATTTCATCGTGAGAACCATCGGCTCCGAATCCTGTCATCGAAGACAGCGAGAACTCTTTACGGGCATCATCATATACCATTTTATCAAGACCGACTACCGCCTCTTTCCACGCTTTTACGATACGGATTATGTCCTGTGCCGTTATTTCGTCCGGATTCAAGCCGTAAAACTCCTGAATCTTGTTGTAAGCCCAGGTCCATTCATACGTATAATAATTCTCATGCATTTCTGCAAAGCTGGCGTTGATGGACTTTAACCGGTTGACAGAACCATTTTCGATGCCATCGAGCAGACGGTCTATTTCACTCTTAGGAGCGATCAGTCCGGACATATCCACCCATTCGCCGGTTCCGATTTCCGTGTCCGGTTTCAGACGCTGGCGTATTTCTTCGTTGCTCTGGAAATTAATGCCTTCCAGGCGTTTTATGATGGAGTTACCCAAAAACTTATGAATAGCGATCTCATAAAAACGGATACCATTATTTAAAGAGGAGTTCTTGATCTTTGCGCTCTGATAGGAATAGATTTCAGATGTTTCGCCGGATACCCGCTTAAGCTCTTTCAGAATAGAACGTCCCTTGAACATTTTCTGAATGGTGTATGGACTCAGAAGATTATAATTGATATAATCCAATCGGTTCGGGTCTTTCCGCTTGTCACGTTTCGGCCACTTCTGAGCATCGCGAATGGTACCCACACTTCTCAGATTCACTCCCGGAACCAGATAAGTCGTGTTCCGTTGCTCGATCAGATAAGAGAAAGGAAGATTGGAGGTATCGGCATGATTAACGTGACGTCCCATTACCAGAGAAAAGGCTCCGACACGTGCCGGCCATAAGATATAGGAGTCGGAGGTCGTTTTGGCCCCTCTTTCCATGGTTCCCTGATGGATAGGTCCCAATTTATACATATGGTTGCTCTGATTCGATCCCGATCCCGCATTCATAAACGAGAACATACCGGCAATCAATAAAGTCGATTTGTGGTGAGTCACCGTGAAAGGTCCCGCAAAGATGGCGCATGCCTCCCCGTTCTCTCCCTGGCAGTTACTGAAAAACAAGGAATCGGAGGCTGAATAGTTATGTCCCAGTTTGCAAGACTGACCGACAAAACAACGGGTCAGCATCGTTCCGTCATCTACTTCGGAGCCGGAAGAGATTATGAAATCATCACATATCACTCCATGTCCGATATGTACAGGCGCTGTCACATTACTGTTGACGCTACCGTTTGTCAAACGGCAAGTACCGCAGATATGGCAATAATCACCGATCCGTACATTCTTGATAGACCCTGTGTTCAGAATCATCACATGATCACCTATACTACCTACCGCAGAAGCATGCTTGTTGGAATAATAATCGGCAATCGCCTTCATGCGATTAATCAGTTCTGGACGGTGACGATACAATGCAAGTATGTATGCCTGGTGTGCCGACAATTTATCATTGATCAGCACTTCACGTCCGCCCGTTTCATTGAGCACTGTCGCTTCCACCCCATTACCAAAGGTGCTTAGCCCGTCTACCAAAATGATATCCACATTTTCAATGAAGGTATCATTTCCGATTTCATAATTAGCAATGTAGTTTTGAATGTTTTCAATGCAGCAGTTATCCCCTACTACCACATTGTGCAGAGTTACATGACGGAGTCCCGAATGTTTTCTGATCCCTCCGGGCAGTGTAAATTCGGCATCAAATACGCCTAATTTCACTTCACCCGAAAAGCGGGTATGGTGAACATACTCACAGTTAAACCCCTCGGCAACCAAAACATTTCCCCAATCATCAGCCAGACACGACTGGCTCTTCAACTGAAGCACTTCGTCCTCAGTCAATTTACGATAGTCTTTCATATAGATAAAAATAGATATGTACCGCCTCCCCCAATCAGTAAGCGGTACATTGATTATTATTCTTCCTCTTCGTAAGTCTGATAAAGAAAATCGTTATAGGGGTACTTTTGAACATGCAATTCTTTCACTCGCTGATAAACTACATCTTTCAGTTCGTCTATATTGATTCGTTCGCGGGCGGAAATAAAGAGGCAGTTGTCTTCCATCTTTGCCATCCACGTCTTCATCAGTTCTTCGAGTGTTAAGTTTTCCTTTGTTCGGGGGGTAAGGTCGTCCGGCGCTTTCTCCACGTAGGTGTAGGCGTCTATTTTATTGAATATAAGTATCATGGGTTTGCCACCGCCGCCAATGTCGGCAAGTGTCTTGTTCACCACTTCGATCTGTTCTTCAAATCCGGGGTGAGAGATGTCTACTACATGCACCAGTAAATCGGCTTCACGCACCTCATCCAAAGTCGATTTGAATGAGTCTACCAGATCAGTGGGCAACTTACGGATAAATCCGACCGTGTCCGACAGAAGAAATGGTAGGTTATCGATGATCACTTTGCGTACCGTTGTATCAAGCGTAGCGAACAGCTTGTTTTCGGCAAACACTTCGCTCTTTGACAGCAAGTTCATGATGGTCGATTTTCCAACGTTTGTATAGCCGACCAATGCGACACGGATCATACGTCCGCGATTCTTGCGCTGAGTGGCTTTCTGTTTGTCTATTTCCGCCAGACGTTCTTTCAACAGTGACATACGGTTGAGGATGATACGGCGGTCCATTTCGAGCTGCGTTTCACCCGGTCCGCGAAGTCCCACAGAACCTCCTTTACCGCTTCCGCTACCGGAGCCACCACCCTGACGTTCCAAGTGGGTCCAGAGTCGTTGCAAACGCGGTAACATGTATTTGTACTGAGCCAGTTCCACCTGCGTTTTCGCATTGGCAGTCTGTGCACGCATCGCAAATATATCGAGGATCAATGAAGTACGGTCTAGTATCTTTACTTTCAGTTCGGCTTCAATGTTACGTATTTGTTTCGCGGAAAGTTCATCGTCAAAGATGACCATTCCCACTTCACGTTCTTCTTCCTCTTCTGTCCGTATATATTGTCTGATCTCTTCCAGTTTTCCTTTTCCGACATAAGTAACCGAATTGGCTGTCGGTAATTTCTGTGTAAATCGTTTCACTACCTCCGCCCCAGCCGTCTCAGCAAGGAAAGCCAATTCATCCAGATACTCGTTCGTTTTCCGCTCATCCTGCATCTGGGTAATGAGTCCGACAAGTACTGCGGTTTCTACTTTGGCTTCGGATATTATAAATTCTTTCATTCTTTAACTTCTACTATATAAATCTAAATATGGTCGCAAATATAACAAAAAAAAAGAGGACAATGTTGTATTGTCCTCTTTTTCGTAACCATTTATAGTAATTCAATTATAAATCAAACCATAACTTTTCCCAAATCTTCGGAGATTCTTTCGGTGCATTGATATTAGCAGTCATCTCTTCCGGGCTATACTCCCATCTTCTGATCAGTTCTTTTGAAGTTGCATCTTCCGGCACTTGTAAGGTCGGGACTTCATTTCCAGCAGTACCAGAACGTCTCCACTGTACAAACTCCTCAAACGGACGATCCATTAAATCAATCCACTGCTGCATATGAATCTCATACAGTGCTTTCTCCTGAGTCAGCGCTGTCAATTCCGGCAAACCTGTAACATATGTATCAATATCCGCTTCCGCTACTCCATAAAATGCACATGCTTCCCGAATGCCTTTCTTATACAATTCATTAGCCTTCGACAAATTCTGAGCAACTCCCAAACCGCGCGCATAAGCTTCCGCTTCCAGAAGCAACTGCTCCTGGCAAGAGTATATTAACTCCGGTGCATCTTTTCTGAAAAGATAACTGCTCACAACAGATGATAACATATTATCTTTGTCATCAGTAACAGCAGGTTCACGGTTACCTAAGCCTCTATATACACCGTCGGCACCCGGTTCAAAATAACAAGGAATACGGGGGTCATTACGTTCCTGCATCGGCTTCAGCATATAGTTGCTGGCAAAAAACAATATCTGTGTACCGCCAACCAATTCTATAAGTTCATACTTAGGATTCTGGTTACCCGGTTCTGCAGAATAAGGGAACACCAAATTATCTGATGCTGATGATACCATGCCTCCAGCCTGTAACAACGTACCAATGGCAGTAGCTTTAGAAGGATCTTTGTCCACCATAACCATCAGTGTTCTGAACTTTAAAGATTTGGCCAAAGTCATCCATTTATTCATATCACCTTTATAATAGATATCGTATTCATCAATCGCATTGGCATCATTCAAATCCATGATCTGCAGTGCTTCATCAAGCAATGACAACACCCCATTCAATACACTTTCCTGAGAATCAAATTTCGGATACTTAATTGTTCCGTTCCAAGATTCAGTGAAAGGGATATCCCCCCATAGCATCGTCGCTTCATACATATGTTCAGCCAACAGAATCTTACACTGTGCAATAGCATTGTGATTCACCGGATCTGCTTCTTCCGCATTTTTAATAGCCAGCATCAAGTTATTACCACCGACAGAGTAGTAATGTTTCCACGTATTTCCTGTACTATAAGGGGAAATGGTATATACCGATTCATCCCAGCCACCATAATCAAGTCCACCATCAACCTGACACTGTGAACTCATTGATAACGGAATATAGAAGTCACCACCGGTACGTGTTCCGGCCCAGTTTACGGCTACATAGTTAAACAAATATCCGGGATCAACTTTCTCGGCAGTATTGGGGTCATGGTTGATATCAAGCCAGTCGCTGCATGAAGTAAATAACCCACATGTCAAAGCGCTCAATGCATATGCTAATATTTTCTTTTTCATAATCATGTTCGTTTAATTCTTACAATGTTAGTCTGAGATTAAATCCGAAACTTCTGGTAGAAGGGATACTGTTAAACTCTACACCGCCTCCGATCTGAGAAGGACCGAAGAAGTTAGCTTCCGGATCAATATGCGGCACATGATCTTTGATGATCCATAAGTTACGTGCCTCGAAGCCTAAATCCAATGATTTAACAAAGAAACTCTTAAACCATTTACGCGGAAAACTATAGGACAATTGCACTTCTCTAAGTTTCACAAATGATGCATTATAGATATTTCCTTCATTATTACTGGAGTTCGCCACATGCTGCCAGTAGTCCTGCATACTCTTCACCGGAACATCATTAGGTCTGTAAGTTCCGTCATCCTGAAGAATAACACCCGGTTCAATAAAAGAGGCATCTTCACGGTGAGCCACTGTTTCTGCAGCCAAACCACTGCTTCTCAAATTAGCTACTGTTTCCGAATATAAGGAACCTCCATGACGGATATCAATCAAGAAACTAAAAGTCAGCCCTTTATAAGTAAGTGTATTGTTGATACCCATTGTAAAGTCAGGATAAACGTCTCCCAAACGTACGTTATTGACTGTTTCTCTCAAACCTGTCTTAGAGTTAATTACATAATTACCTTGATCATCACGCTTCCAGGCAGTACCGTACAAACCGAACGAATCACCTTTGGCAGCCTTAATCTGCAAACCACTCAATCCGCTAGTCAATGTATATTCATCAAGTCCTTCAGCCAACTCTTCTACAGTCTGCTTATTAGAAGCAAACGTTGCATCCAAGTCCCATTTAAAGTTACGTGTTTCTACAGGAGTCAAGCCCAAAGTTACTTCGACACCCTTATTGGCAATCTTTCCGGCATTGATATTATTAGCAAAGTAACCTGTTGATAACGGGACATCAATACTTACAATCTGATTCTTTGTGATATTGCTATAATAAGTCATATCCAAACGAATCTTTCCACCAAAAAAACGTAAATCAGCTCCGACTTCGAATGAACTTTGGTTCTGAGGTTTCAAGTTTTCATTCGGCAGAACACGAGGCCCGGTAAAACCAACCAGTCCCATGTGTGGGAAAGTATTGACATTACCCAGATATTGCAAAAAGTAAGTACTAGCTGGAGTATATTTAAATGCCAAATTGTACGGATCTTCGTCACTACCCACATTCGCATAACTTAAACGAATCTTACCGTAATTCAGGATGTCTTTATTCTCCATCAATTCTGTGAAAATAAAGCTACCGCTGATAGATGGATAGAAATAAGAACGGTTATTAATAGGCAGAGTAGACGACCAGTCATTACGTCCTGTTACATTAATAAAAAGCATATCTTTGTATCCCAAGCTAATATCTCCGTATAAACCGACAAGACGTTTCTTTTCATAATAATTCACCGGAGTAGTAGATTTCGCATTAGTATATGTATACAATCCGTCAACTACCAGGTTCTGAGCTTGTACATTTTCATTCTTCCATTCTTCCTGATAGAGATTATGACCTACCATCGCCTTAAAATGATAATCATTGGCAAAAGTCTTCTCATAGGAAACCATTAAGTCATTATTTATAATTCTTTTATACAAATTCCAAGTCTGAAACTTACCATTTAAGGCTCCTACAGTACCCTTTGCGTAAAGTTTACGTCTTCCTTCTGTATAGAAGTCAGTTCCGGCATTGTTAGTGATAGTCAATCCTTCAATCGGCTTATAAGTCAATGTGATATTACCGATCATACGATCCAGATTATTGGTAAATTTATTCTTATTAATAATCCAGTACGGATTATTACTTTTGCCTTCCGGATCCAACGTAACCTGTTTGCCATTTTCATCAATCCAGTTCTGCTTAATATCATGAATATCAATCGTTCTTGGCAATCCATTGATTAAAGGAATCAGCAAGTTGCTATCATTTGCCCCCTGTGCCGGACGACCTTCAGAATCTGAACGTATATATTGGGCAGAGATGCGTCCTGTGAAGTTGCTAGTAAAGTTCATACCTGCATTCACAGAGAATGCATATTTGTTATAGTCAGAACCTGGCACAACACCGGTCTGATTAGTAGAAGTAAAGCTCAAACGGAAATCAGCCTTTTCACCACCTCCGGCTACTGACACATTATTAATATAGCTCATTCCGGTTTCATAGAAATCCTTCACATTATCAGGATTTGCTTTCAAGGTCACTTTATCTCCTTTATAATCTGTAAATTGCTGATCTTGTACCGATGAAATCTTCGGTCCCCATCCATTCAGCATTTTTACATTATATACTCCGTAGCTACCTTGTGCATACTCATTCTGGAAATCAGGCAATTTAAGTACATTCTCAAATCGTGTTGAAGAGTTTACCGTAACAAATACCGGTGAATTCTTCTTCCCTTTCTTAGTAGTAATAACAATTGCACCGTCTTTTGCACGCGCTCCATACAATGCAGTTGCAGCTGCCCCCTTCAATACGTTGATAGATTCAATATCGTCAGAGTTGATATCTCCTGCACGGTTACCTACATCGACTATACCATTGGTTCTGTCAGGATTGTAAGAACCATTGTCGATAGGAAGTCCGTCAATAATAAATAAAGGGGAAGAAACTGTGCCAATAGAAGAAGCACCACGAATCTGTATACTTGAACTACCACCTACCGTTCCAGACGACTGTGCAATTTGCAAACCTGCAATCTTACCGGACAATGAATTAAGCACATTACTTTCACGCGCTTTAGTTATCTCATCTCCTTTTACACTGGATACTGCATAACCTAAAGATTTTTCAGATCGCTTAATACCCATAGCTGTTACCACTACCTCTTCAAGATTCTGAGAATCAGACTTTAACAAAACTTTCAAAGTAGGTTTGATTACGACTTCTTGTGTTTGCATACCAATATACGAAATCTGCAAAGTCTTTGCAGAACTAATGGATTTATATATAACTGATAATCAGTTAGGTATATAGGGGATAAATCAGTAACACCAGTCGATATTTTATCAAGCAGAAATAGCTTATATATCTATTTGACAGTTAATTACCCTAATTCAGCTAATGTTTTACTCTCTTTTATGTAATACCACTTCTCTACCGAAATGAAAACTATTTATCTTATAATCAATATTATATCTATAAAACAAGGAGCTATTATAAACAAAAAATAGTATCATGCTATAAGAGGCGCTTTTATTTGTATACAATTAATCAGGTAATGGATGTTGCTAATTAAAAACATTGTCCCATTCATTTTTCTTTTAAAGGCAAGGAAATATTGTAAATATTGGAGACTGCTTATATATTGATCTGTCTTAGTTGAGGTTAGATTGCAAAAAAAGGCTGCTCCGATCATTGGAACAGCCCTCTCTATATTTAAACTCTTCTGTTAAAAATCGTCAGCAGGGAAACCTGTTCGACGGAAGCCTGAAACTTTATAAGTTAATCCATCTTCATCGTCGTCGAATTGTACCATATATACGATACTGTCAGCAGGCATACCACTAGGAGTTGTGGCAGCTTTTTCCAGTACCTTGCCATCAGTTATTTTCACTTTGGATTCATATGTTACATTATCCACAAAGCCTGTTGTCGAGAAAGTCCTCGCTGCATAATTCACGTTTACTTTCAGTTTATATTCCCAGAAGTTTCCTAAATCATCCAGCCACATTTCAGTTTCACTGTTGCTGGCTGTATTGTAAGTACTCATTTGCAGATGTCCTGCTCCAAAAGGATCTTCTACTTCTTTCCCGTCAATAAATGCATTCACTGTCACCCACCAGTCTCCTGCCATTTTTTCAACAGCAGTACCACCTGGTTCTGTATCGTTGTCGCATGCCACGAATGTAAAAGCCAGTGAAGCTAAAAGTAATATCATATATTTCTTCATAATCGTATTTTTATTGTTTTACTATAATGTCAAAAGATAGCTGACCGGCATAAGCAACAGTCCATTTCAGAGTCCCAGTCGCAGGGTCCAATAATGTATTAGTCATTTGATCCATGGAATCTCCCCAACCTGCAACATAACTTTCCAGAGGAGTAATGGTATTATCATCATTCAATTCGAATTTGCCAACCATTGCATAGTCCGGTCCATAGCCAGCACGCTGGTCATACCAGCCTCCTAAGAAATCGCTGATATAAAAAATCCCCGGTTCCATCTGGAAAATCACAATCTCATATCCACTGAAAGCTACCACAGAAGGGGCGGTACGTTTGCTTCCTTCGGCTACGGTATAAATTCCGGATTTCAAAGGAGAAGCAGTATTATCTGCCACATATACTGTTCGTGTAAATGTTTTGGCAAAACCGTCCTCGTTGTATGCCGCATATACTAAATTGTAGATTCCCGGAGTGTTGACATCAACACTACCTTTTATCTGAACAGATTCAGTGATATCCTCTCCGTTCATTTCCGCATAATATCCCGGTTCCACATAAGGCTGTCCTTTTTCCAGAACGATCTTTTCATCACCTTCTCTTTCCAACGTTACAAAATAGGTGACTTTAGAAGTGTCATCTGTTGATTTGTCGCAAGCTCCAAAGACAAACGGCAAACATACTAATATGCTGTATATTATATTTTTCATACGTAAAACTTACTAAGTTATTGGTTACTATTTGATATCCCACCAAACCGGAGTACTTCCCGGTACCCCTGCAGGAGTATTCACATTTTGCTGACGTGCGCTTAATGGATAAGTCATACGTTTCATCAGTCCACCCGCTTCCAGACCATTAGTCCATGGGGCAACTAACTCTCCCGGAGTGTATACTGACTCATTAGCCTGTATCTGTGCTGCTGAATAAGAAGACAGTTTCGGACAATCCGTACGACGAATTTCACTCCATGCTTCCATATGATCCATATAGAAAAGAGATACCCATTTCTGCATATAAATCAAGTTTAACTTGTCTGCCAGTGTAGAAGCAGCAGACCATGCACACGCTCCTTCCAAAATGGTATTCTCTTGACCTGCAAATCCACGAACGGCAAAGTCTGCAGTTACACCTGCTTCATAAGCACTCTTTGCATTCGCATCATCATTGTGAAAACGAGCATATACCTCAGCTATCAGGAATTGTAATTCAGCCTGAGTAAAGAAATAGACAGGTTTTGTGGCCCCGATAGAGTAATCAATCGCACTTACGTTTTTGTTTTTCCAGTTGTCAGTACCCAGAATGCTTTGCATATGTGTTTTTCCTCCGGGAAGTTGACCTACATACTTTCCATCCGCATCTGTTTTACTAATACCATAAGCGATTCGAGGGTCTCCCGTACTGCTTAAATAAGATACTAACGGATAGGCAGCACAATGATTACCGGTCAATCCGACCGCATTCGTATTATACCATGGATTCCGTTTGTCTGTTTCATCCAAGAAACAATCCAGTTTCACGTCACCGGTAAAGAATTCGTTGTTTTGTACTAAGGTCTTCACTTTCTCTGTATACGAAGCCGCATCTATGTTGGCATCAATGAAACGCAGATACATACGGAGGCGAAGAGCATTGGCAAAACCTTTCCATTGAGCGATATTTTTGTTGAATATCAAATCCGGCACATCCATACCACTTCCATCCAAAGCAGCTTCTGCCGCATCTATCTCACCTAATATACCTTTATATACTGTTTCACCCGTATCCCACTTAGGTGTGGCATTGGCATTACCTTGCAGAGCTTCCGAATAAGGTGAGTCACTAGTATTATCTACCATTATCTGAAAGGCATATGCTCTCAGTATGGTAGTAGCGAATCGGTCGGCAGGGTTTGTGGTCTTTTCCAGCACCTGCTTTGCATCTTCCAAAGCTCCTGCAAACAGGATTCTATACGAATAATCCATTTGCTGGGAAGATTCGGTAAATGTATATTCACATAGAGTGTTATACTGATTCGACTCCGGTTTCTGTTCATAGTACTGAGCGAAAAAGCCAGCGTAATTATAAATTTCTCCGCCTACCGCCGAAGCAATGGAAGCACTGATAGAGGGGAATATCAAATCCGCCGTTACCTGATCATTCATCGGGTAGTTCGGGTCGTCATTGATGTTCAGGTCGCAACCTGCAAACAATGCTGTTGTTGCTAATGATGCATATAATAATATTTTTTTCATTTTTATTCCTGTTTAAAATTTAACCATTAAGTTGAAACCGAAACGACGTGAGCTGGGATTAGCCGTGTATTCTCCATAGTTACCTTCAAGGTCATTACCAAATGAAGTCATTTCGGGATCAATAAATGTATTGCTGGATGGAGTCCAGACAAATAAGTTATTGCCATATGCAGACACTTTTACTGCCTGGAAAGGAGTTTTTGCCAACCATCTTTTGGGCAGGTCCCAACCTAATACAACAGAACGAAGCTTGACGTATGATTTGTCTACCAGGAAGCAGCTTCCCATATCAGAACCACCGTCGCCCCAGTATTTATAAATGTTAGAGCTTGTAATAGGAGTTGTATTTTCTACATAAGTAACGTTTTCTCCATTCACTATTTTATTTACTGAGTTAGGAACAATCAAAGGATTACGGTCATTGTAGGCAGTCTGTATCGCGTTACCGGTAAAATAGTTTATATCTTTAGTACGTGAATACATCACTCCGCCCTGACGGATATCAAAATCAATGCCTAAGCTTATACCTTTATATTTCAAGTTAGTAGAAACACCCATTTGATATTTGTTATTCATATCTCCGCAGATTCCGAATTCGCTGGCTTCAACCGGAAGACCTGTTGATGAATTTACTACAATACGTCCTTGCGGATCACGTTCGGCTACCTGAGCCTTGAAAACACCAACAGGCATGCCTGTTATAGCGTACATGCTGGTACCTCCATTGAGCCCATAAATCGTTGTAATGCCACCCAATTCTTCCGGCAAACTGATCACCTTACTCCAGTTCTTTGTGAAGTTCCATGTCAGTTCCCAACTGAAATCTTTTGTTCTTATCGGAGTGCCGCTGATCAGGAGTTCTATACCACGGTTACGAATCTTACCCAGGTTCATATTCTGTGCTGTATAGCCTGAAGCAGGGTCCATAGCCAAAGAGAAAATCTGCTTATCGGTATTCCTATTATAATAAGATACGTCAAAAGAGAGGCGGTTTTTGAAGAAAGCCATATTTAAACCGACTTCAGATTCTGTGGTCATTTCCGGACTTAATGTATTACTTCCGAGTACATTTCCTGCAGAGTAAGCGTTGACACCTCCCAAGGGGAAAGTCAGAGAACCGAAAGGTATTCTATTGGAAGATTGTGCATACACAGGATTAACCATATACACATCAGCATCGTTACCTGTTTTACCCCAGCTGGCGCGTATCTTACCAAAAGTTATCACATCTTGCAGATTGTCATTCAATAATTCGCTGAAAATAAAACTACCGGTAATACCAGGATAGAAGAAACTGCGATTTTCTTTCGGAAGAGTAGAAGACCAGTCATTACGGGCAGTAACCGTTAAATAGAGCATATTCTTCCATGAACCTTCAAACTGTCCGAAAACACCCATCAGACGTCTGAGTTCCATATGCTGTTCTACTATAGGAGTTTTGCCGGAGTTCTTCAGATTAAACCATGTAGGAATCGTTAAATCATTAACTTCTGAATATTGATAAGAGACTTTACGTTCATTGCCATTGAAACCGACCAGTGCATTGATATTAAAATCGTTAACCGGCATATTGAAATTAACCATAATATCCTGGTTTATCTCGCGACGACGGGTTATCTGCTCGGAATATTGTCCGGTTTCACCAGAGAAAGGACTGCTGGAGCCCTGACCTTCTCCATTAGGAGTACCTTCATAATAAAGAGCGTACAGATTCGGTTTTCCTTTGTCACTTTGTCCTGTTGTAGTATCCAAGCCCATACGGTACGTAAACTTGAAGTATTTCAGGAATTCATAATCCAATTGAAATTTTCCGTAGAATCTTTCAGATTCATATTCATTCAAATAGTTATTCAAAATATAATAAGGGTTCATAACTCCGTAGGGGGTATAATAATATCCCGGAGTGTTGAACGGATCATTCTGGTCTTCCAGTCCTATTATGCTGATATCTCTTGGTGTCTGATATAAAGAGTTTAGCATGGACAAACCTTGTCCCGTAGTAGCAAAGTTATTCTTTTGATAAGCGTAATTAAGTGAAGAAGAGAATGTCAACGCTCCTGCCTTATGGCTGCCGCGTGCAGAAAAAGTGTATTTATCGTAGCTGTCGGCATCTGTCGGGATCATACCATCATCGCTGATCTGAGAGAAGGATACATAATAATCACTTTTATCTGTAGCTCCATTGAATGAAAGGCTGTTGCTATATCTGAATCCCGCATCAAAAAAGTCTTTGATGTTATCAGGCATTGCGACATAAGGTTTCAGTTTCTGAGAGTTGTTGTACACATTACCCCACAACTGCATGGAACCATCGAAACGAGGTCCCCAGGAACCGTTCTCCAATTCTGTATGGTTGCCGTTCCATCCCATACCAAACTCATTTTGAAATTCCGGCAGACGCAGAACTGTTGACCACTGAACTCCGCCGTTATACTCGATTCCAACTCCTTTTTCTTTCCGGCCACTTTTGGTAGTAATCATGACTACACCGTTGGCAGCACGGCTACCATACAAAGCAGTAGCCGCAGCACCTTTCAAAATAGTCATGTTTGCCACATCATCCGGATTGATAGCGTTGGCACCGTTTCCAAAATCATATCCGCTATTCAAGCCATCTGTAGAGTATACGGTAGAGTTATTCAAAGGTACTCCATCCACGACATATAGTGGCTGGTTGGTACCGGAGAGTGAGCTAACTCCACGGATAATGACCGAATTAGAGGCTCCGGGGTCAGATGAAGTGCTGGAAATCTGTACACCTGCAATCTTACCTGCCAAGCTTGACATCACATCAGATGTACGGCTTTCCGCGATTTTTTCTCCACCCACTGAAGTCGCAGCATAACCTAATGCTTTTTCAGATCTTTTAATACCCATTGCTGTAACAACAACTTCATCGATCTGTTGAGCATCCGACCTAAGTACTACCTTTAAATTAGGCTTAATCGCTACTTCTTGAGTTTGCATACCGATGTACGAAATTTGCAAAGTCTTTGCAGAACTAATTCTTTATATAAAGTGTTGATTATTATAATAATGAGAAATATAAACCTGATCGTCATATATGTTATTGTATCCATATATAAACGTGATAATCAATTATTTATCAGCATTATAACTACCCTTTTCTTTAACGAATGATACCCTGTTTCTATCCATTTCAATTATTTAGTTCATTCATTATAAGAAAGTTATGTCTTTATTTTATTTATATGAGGTATTATTATTGGATACTATTTTTATATTTCCCGAATATTTCTCACCACCAATCATAATGAATGATTACTTTTTTGGCGTGATAGTAGAAAAAGATCAAATCTGAAGAAAAGCATATTTAGTTATGGTATAATTCAAAATATGCAGAACCTGCTTGGGAGAATGACAAAAATCGGCAGGATTTTAAAACAGCAGATCTACGGATGAAATACATCTGTCCGGTTTTTGTTCCCTTGTGCTATATGATTACTTATATCAGCTTGCACCTTTGAATATAAAAGAAATATTTAGTTTCGATATGATATATTTCCCTGTGACAGGAAAGTCTATCAGTTAGAACAGAATTAGAAATTAAAACTACTTTTGGCTCTTCCTTTTAAAGCAATTAGATGTTCCTCGGTGAGTAACGATCTGTTCCTTTTAAAGGAACGGATCGTTCCTTTAAAAGGAAAGAGTCCTGACATTGCACTTTTTATGTATATTACAGTCATTTATATGCGACAAATCATTTGTAAATTGCATATTCTTACATTGATTTATGCATTATTTCTGCCATATTGTTAGATTTTGAATCAACTCTGTTGAAACCAATCTTAAAAACAGGACATTCCCAGACAATCACTGCCTAGCTTTTTGGTCTATTAGCTAATTTTGAATAGGCTGCTTTCTCAAGGTCATGCACAATAGTCATGTCCATGATATTTGCATATACCTGAGTTGTCTTCACACTTTTGTGTCCCAGCAGCTTTTGTACAGTCGTTATATTTGCACCACTATATATCAATAAGGTGGCGTTTGTATGTCGGGCTGTATGGAATGATATCCGTTTGTCTATTTCTGCCAGCTTGGCTAATGCATTCAAGTCTTTATTCACATTAGAGTTATCTTTCAGCTTGAAGAATCCGTTTAAATCGTCTTTGTAGTTCTCCAACACCCGCAGTCCTTTACCTTCAAATAATAAATATAAAGGAAGGCGCACATCAATACCTGTTTTAACAGATTTGTAAATCAGCCACGTCTCCTGATGGAGTTCGACAATATTCGCGGCAGTCAGATTTATAAAATCAGAGTACCGCAAACCGGCGTAACAACAAAATAAAAAGGCATCCTTTGATTTTTGTAACTTCGTAAACTTCCCTTCCAGATTCACCTCCTCCATTTTATTCAGCTCTTCCGGCGACAAGTGCGTATGACTCCCTTCTATGCTTTTGATTTTATATTTTCTGAAAGCATACTTCTGAATATCCATATACTCTTTATTTATAGCCACATTCACATATCGTTTTAAATGCTTCATATGCTTGGCAATGGTATTGAGATGATACCCCTTGGACTGTAGATAATTATCAAATGAAGACACAAATTCGAATGTCAAATCAGTGAATACAATGTCCTTTTTATACTCTTGCAGCAATTCTAAAGTGGAAAGATGATTCTGCCTGGTGCTCTCTTTTAAAGAAGAGTTGTTGACTTCCTCTTTAAAAAAGGTCAGAAATGAATTCCCATTATTTTCCGGTTTTTCAATAGAGTCTTTCAACGAATCCAAGGATATTAATCTTCTCTGTTGCCATAATCCCAGTTCTTTCTGCTCAATGTCGGCTATAAAATCATATAGCATTCGATTTAATGCATCTGAATTAGGATGGTTTTTTACCATTCTACGTTTTACGTCCCACTGGTCTGGTTTGAGGTACACCCTGGTTGAGAAGTACATTTTTCTCCTGTTTAAGTAAGCTTCTACTTGTACCAATGCCATTCCCTTTTTGTTCAGCTTCTTTTTTCTGTTAAACACAAGGCTGTAACTAATCTTCTTCATTCTATTGTCTTTTAGTTAATACTAAGAACAAAATAAACTAAGTTCTGTGCTATAATTAAGGTTGAACCTGCATTAATTTCTGCAAAAATTAAAATTCAATAATTAAGTATTTACATAACTTTAATTTAAATGCTATTTTTTTATCGTCATTTCTTCATAATAAATCAAAAAGAAACGTTTGCAGGGTAGTTTTATATCCAAAAACAAGCAAATAGAATGTTAATTACTACACTTTGCATTCACAAAGTGACATTTCATGCTTGATAAATCACAATATTTATAGCAAATAAAGATGTTTATCAGCATATTTTCGATGTTATAAATAACAATATGTTATATATACAACCTTTTTTTATCAAATTAATTGTTAGTTTCATATTTATTAATAATTTTGCAACTTGTTAGAGTATAGAGACAATTAATGTAAAGTTGAACTTTAAGAGAGAATTTATGAAAAGAAAATTAATGCTGTTATTGGCATGCCTTTTTGTGGGCATAAGCCTAGTAACTGCTCAGACTCAGAAAGTCACAGGCGTTGTGATTTCTGAAGAAGATGGGCAACCAGTTGTTGGAGCCTCTGTGTTGGTAAAAGGTACTACTCAAGGTACAATCACAGACATCGATGGTAATTTTAATTTGGCGAACGTACCAAGTTCTGCAAAGACTTTGCAGATTTCGTATATTGGTATGCAAACACAAGAAGTGGCAATCAAGCCAATGGTGAAAGTTACACTGAAATCAGATGCACAAAATCTTGATGAGGTTATTGTTGTGGCTTATGGTACTGCGAAGAAGTCTTCATTCACAGGATCAGCTGCTGTCATTAAGGCAGATAAAATCGTTTCCGGTTCCAAAGAATCTTTTGACAAGGCATTGTCCGGTAAAATGGCAGGTGTGCGCACAGCCTCAGCAACTGGTGACCCAGGATCTATGGCCGAAATCAACATTCGCGGTGTCGGTTCTATCAGTGCTTCTAAAAGCCCGTTGTATGTTATTGACGGTGTCGTAACAAAGGCTGATGACGACATGAACTACTACGGTAAGACTCAAAGCGTATTGAGTACACTGAATCCTGAAGACATTGAGAGCATGACTGTTCTGAAAGATGCCGCTGCTGCTTCATTGTACGGTTCACGTGCCGCAAACGGTGTTATCATCATTACCACAAAGAAAGGTAAAGAAGGAAAAACGAATGTCAGCTATTCAGGTGAAGTAGGCTGGAACAAGATGGCTGTAAATGCTTTCAATATGATGGGATCAGCCGACTTGATTGACTACACTCGCGAATCATTAGCCAACTGTCTGGTTACTTACGGAATAACAGATAGCAAACAAGCAGCATTGAACAACATCGATAACGGAGGTGATATGTTCATTCCTCTGCTCGACTCACCGGCTACTGTTGCTGACTTTATCCATGACCCATCCGGTAAAGTAAATACGAACTGGAAGAAAGAAATCTATCGTACTGCTTTCACTCAAGATCACCAGGTATCTATCAACGGCGGTTCGTCAAAGACTCAGTTCTATGCCGGAGTTGGCTACAATAAGAGCGAGGGTATCGTTCTTGGTAGTGACTTCGAACGTATCTCCGGTCGTCTGAACGTTAATCACAAAGTAAATAACTGGCTGAACGTAGCTCTCAAGCAAATGATAGCCGCTACATCGCAAGATGGTTTCCGCGATCAGGGAGACCAGGCTCAAGGAATGGGTACTTCTTCTCCGATAGGTATTTTATTCGCAATGGACCCGACTGCTCCGGTAAAGAATGAAGATGGTTCATATAATAAAAATGCAGCATGGGGTAAAGTTACCAACCCGCATCTGATGCTAGGTGGTAAAGACAGCGATACAGCTCTGGAGTGGATTCAGACCAAAATGTTCCGTAGCATGACCAATGCAGATGTAACAATCAAATTCTGTGATAAGTTATCACTTAACTCTATCTTTGGTTATGACTATGTAGACAACAAGCACTTTGAATATTGGGATCGCAACAGTGTTAACGGTGGTTCCGTCAGCGGAATGGGTTCTCGTTATACCTTCGAAAGCCGCGTAGCTACCAGCTCTTCTACATTAAACTACACGGATACTTTTAAAGATATGCACAATCTGAACTTGATGGCCGGTTTCGAAGTTGAAAACAGAGACCTGCTGCAGATTGTAACTGTTGCCAAACGTTATTCAAGCCACTATCCCGAATTGGCCAACGGACAACCGGACCAAGCTGCAAGTTCAACCTTGGGAGCCGGCATGATGTCATATTTCGCAAGTGGCAATTATAACTATGATAACAAGTATTATCTTTCTGCCAGTTTCCGTCGTGATGGTTCGTCACGTTTGAGTGAAGACAATCGTTGGGCTAGTTTCTGGTCTGTATCCGGTGCATGGAGAATGAGTAAAGAAGGATTTATGCAAGATATGCCGTTATTTACCGACTTCAAGATCAAAGCATCTTATGGTACAAACGGTAACTTGCCCTCAGATTACTATGGTTACATGGACCTGTATACAGGTTCCGGATACGGAAGTGCTCCTGCTATTTACTGGTCAAGAATGGCAAACGACAAATTAAGCTGGGAAAAATCCAAGAACTTCAATATGGGAATTGAATGGAATATGTACGACCGCGTAAATCTGTCTCTGGAATATTACAATAAGAAGACTACGGATTTGCTGTTCGAAGTACCTACTTCATTAATCACCGGCTTTGACTCCCGTTGGGAAAATCTGGGTGCATTGAAGAACGACGGTTTCGAATTGGAACTCAATTCTAAAAATATCAGCAACAAGAACTTTACATGGACTTCAAACTTCAACCTGACTTACCAACGTGCATTGGTAGACAAACTTCCTGAAGGAAAAGATATCCAGTATGGAGACGGAGAAATGTATCTGCACCGTGAGGGAGAGTCAATGTATACATTCTATCTGCCCGAATGGAAAGGTGTAAATCCTGAAACTGGTTTGGGAGAATTCTGGTTAGATCCTGAAGATCACTCAAAGGGAGTGGTAAATGACTACTCCGAAGCAGGTAAGGGAATTGTAGGAAAAGCATTGCCTGATGTTATCGGTGGATTCAGCAACACTTTCACATACAAAGACTTTGACCTGTCATTCCTGATCACTTATCAGTTTGGTGGTGACATGTTCGATTATCCGGGATATTTCTCTCATCATGATGGCGTAAGAATCGGTTCCATGAATCTGTCAGAAGATGTAGCCGGAAACTACTGGAAAAATCCGGGTGATAAAGTAGACAACCCGATGCCTATCTACGCTAACCCTTATCGTTGGGACAGATTCTCAAGCCGCACAATCAAATCGACTGACAATATTCGTCTGAGAGAAATGACAGTAGGATATACTCTGCCGGTATTGAAGAAGCACATTTCCAACTTCCGCATCTACTTCAGAGCAAACAATCTGGCTATGTTGTGGTCGAAGACTAAAAACATTGACCCGGATGTAGCGATCAATGGTTATCGTCAGGCAGATACACCGGCATTGAGAAGCTGTGTATTCGGCATTAATATCAAATTATAATCTATAAACAGACTGAATAATGAAAAAAATATATTTACCCATTCTATTACTGACGTTGGCAGTATCCTCATGCGATACTTTCGACAAAGTGCCATCCAGTGAATGGCCTTCAGAAGGTGCTATTAAGACTCTCGAAGATTTACAGTTTGCAGTTAACGGTGTTTATGAGTCTCAGACTTCTTCTATAGACGCGGGAACTAATCCACGTGGCAGCTACGCAGGTGATTTCTTCTTGTACGCCGACCAAAGAGGCAGCGACTTCAAAGCCATCGGTAGCAATAAGCAAACAGTTGATGTATATGCCTACCAGGCTACTAAGAACAGTTCTGATTCATACTATTTCTACAAACGCTTTTATCTTTCTCTGGCAAGAATAAACAAAGTTTTGGAGGGAGTTAAGAAATCCGGTCTGGAAGGAGCTGAAGTTGATGTTCAGGTAGGCGAATTGTATGCTTTGCGGGCACTTTTCCACTTTGACTTGGCCCGCTTGTTCGCTAAACTTCCTGGCAATGCACAGGCCAGCGATCCGGGTATCGTATTGTCTACAGAAGTTTTCGAATCCGGATATACAGCAGAAAGAGCTACTATTGCGAAAACTTACGAAACCATCCTGGATGACTTGAAGACTGCATTGGATAATCTCCCAGAAACCAGCAAGGTAGTAACTGCCGGTCATATCGACTATTGGGGAGCCCGTGCACTGAGAGCCCGTGCATATCTCTACATGAATGAGAACAGTAAAGCACTTGAGGACGCCAAATATGTAATCGAAAAATCTCCATACAAGCTGTACACCAGAGATGAATACGAAACAGTATGGACCAAAGTTGGAAGTAGTGAAAGCATTTTCGAGTTCCTGATTACTTCACTCTACAATGCACAACGTAACTCTCTCGGATTCTACACACATGCCGAAGGTTATGCAGAAGCCGGTATCACCGATGCATTCAAAACTTTCCTTCAAGAACGTCCGGACGATGTTCGCAGCACTCTGATTGCTGAAGAAAGCGACGGTGGAGATAACGAAGGCTGGTATATCCAGAAGTATCCGGGACGCGACGGAGAAATATATGTAAATAATCCGAAAGTAATCCGCCTGTCCGAAGTATATCTGATTGCCGCAGAAGCTGCATTAAAAGCAGGTGGTGCTGATCCTGCCAGCTATATCAATGACTTGCGTAAGCAAAGAATAGCCGACTATGAAGATGTTGCTTCTGTTACTATCGATGATATTCTGACAGAACGCAGACTGGAACTTTATGGTGAAGGTCATAACGCCTGGGATACATGGAGAAACAAAAAGGCAGTAACGAATGCTCAGGTTCCGGCCGGTCCGATCAACTATGACGACTATCGTACTGTAATGCCTATTCCGGTTTCCGAGATCAATGTATCTAACGGTAAGCTGAAACAAAACGAAGGTTACTAATACACTGAAACCATTTTAATAACGAGCCCGTTTAACTTTAAGCAGTTAAACGGGCTCGCTTTTTATTTTTCATTTCCAAATTTACACATGAGAGTAATCTTATCCGTTCCTCCCCATATTCAAACTTCTACTTGCAGATACCACTCAGCCCTTCTCTCACAATATCCGCCAATATCGGCTTCGCTCCACTCACAAAGCATTCCACTGCAATCACCATCAGAATCAATCCCATCAAACGCATCATCACATTATTTCCGGTCTCTCCCAGTACTTTCACCAGTCGGGTGGAAGCACGGAGAATGAAGAACGTCAGCAGATAAATCAAAGCGATTGTTCCGATCAATATACCTTTCATGGCGTAAGTATGAGAGTCCTGCATCAAAACGATGGCGTTAGCGATAGCCCCGGGACCACACAACATCGGAATTCCAAGAGGAGTAATGGAGATGTCATCGGCATAGGTTTTAATCTCTTCATCTTTAAGTTTCATCGGAGTATAGCGTGCCTGAAGCATATCAAAACCAATCTTAAAGATAATTACTCCACCGGCAATACGGAAACCATTGGTAGAGATACCGAAGAATTTGAAAAGGAACTGCCCGGCAAAGACAAACACCATCAACGTTATAAACGACACGATGGTGGCACGGCGCACAATAGCCTGCCGCTCCTTATCTGTCATTCCGTGTGTCATGGTCAGAAAGACCGGCATTGTCCCCAAAGGATTGGTCAGCGTAAAGAACGAAGTAAAACAAAGTAAGGCAAATGGCAGAAGCGTACTATCCATGATGTTATCGTATTTTATACATTTATTAAATGCAACAAAAATACGACTTAATCCATAAAACCTACAATAAATTCATTAATTCTTTCAGTGAATGGATATGATAGGTAGGCTGAAAAGGAAAGACGGTTCGTTCCGTCACATTATAGAAAGCCTGATGCATCCCTACCCCATGCGCTCCGGTCATATCAGCCTCCCAACTGTCACCGATCATTAACGATTCGCATAACTCGGACTGGGTGGCAGATAAAGCAAAATGAAAGATTTCGGGCCAGGGCTTCAATACGCCGAGGTCCTCCGAAAGAATGATCTTCTTAAAATAACGATCTACTCCTGCCGAACGCATCTTACGCGACTGCAGCTCTCGGAAACCATTGGAAAGGATATACAGATTATATTGCGGGGCAAGATACTCCAACACTTCTTTGGCATGGGGCATCAGACCGCTTTTGGTAGGAATAATGGCAAAGAAATCTTCCGAGAAACGCTCAGCCAAAGCCTCATCCTCCACTCCTACTGCCTGTAAGGGATAAAAGAAACGCTGGCGGTTCAGTTCCTCCTTTGTCACCTTTCCCTCTCCATATTCAAGCCAGAGTTCGGTATTGCGTCGTTGATACAGTGTGTAATAATGATCGAATGAATCAAAATAGCGGTCAAATGAATATTTCTGATATACTTCTTCAAAGGTGTCGCGTGCATTTCGTGAGAAAGCCCAGATGGTGTCATCCAGGTCAAAAAAGAGATTTTTATATTTCATTGGCTCCGTGATATATATAATATGAGAAATAAAAAAGCCAATGTGCTAATTTCTTGAATTCAGGAATCAGCACATTGGCAATTCTAACCAGGTATGTCTACCTTATTTTACCTGAATAACCAAGTATCTGGATACGCTCCAGAATTCGGCAGGATTAGTAATTTTCAAAGTCAGCTGGCCTTTGTCATCTTTCACCTGTTCATAAGAACCTGTCGGATGAGTAGTCAACAGTTCAGCACGTTTGGAGTACAACTTGATTTCTTTTGTTGTACGGATATCGATCTGAGTAAAATAATCCTTGTTGAAATCAGCGCTCTTCAACACGTCACCGCTCTGAAGAATCTTCTGGGCTTTCAACTCTGATTTTGTTCCGAATACGAACCATGCGGCATTCAGACTCTTATCCTGTTCGGCAACGGTTTTAGCTTTCGCTTCGTTCTCGGCAGCCAAAGATTCTTTGGCAGCAGACAGGTCGCTGACAGCAGCATCCAGTTCCTGGATACGAATGTTCTTAGACGCCAGTTCAGTCTGAAGTTCTTCGATACGTTGTTGTTTAGCTTTCAATTCAGCAGTCAGAGCTTCTACAGCTTTCTTCATCTGAGTAGAGTTATACTTGCTGTTTTTCAGCTGAGCTTCCAGTTTTGCAATCTGAGCTTTGTTTTCTTCCATTTGCTTGGAGATGAATTCGATGTCAGAAGCAATCTGTTGCTTGGCACTGGCTGAATTTTCGGTAATAGTACCACGCTGCAAGTCCACACGGCTTTCGGCAGCATTGATCTTACGGAATCCTTCCTGCACTTCATTGAAAGTTCCCATCATATCATCCAATTCAGCGTTACGCTGTGTCAATTCCATTAAAAGAGAGTCATTTTCAGCCTTAAGGTCTTTGCTTCCACCTTTAAAGTCACACGAAGCCAACATGGCTGCGCACATAAATAAAACTGCTAACTTTTTCATACGTTTACGTTTTACGTTTTTAAATGAAGTTATTTTAATCGTCTATTCCTGCTAATACTATCACAATCTCGCCCCGGGGCTCGGTAGCGGTAAAGTGTTCTATCAATTCCGCCAAACTTCCCCGAACGGTTTCTTCGTGGAGTTTGGAAATTTCGCGAGACACGGTTGCCTGACGTTCAGTGCCGAAATATTCGGCAAACTGTGTCAACGTTTTCAACAAGCGGTGAGGCGATTCATAAAACACCATAGTACGATGTTCTTCTGCCAATGCCTTCAGTCGTGTCTGTCGTCCTTTCTTCTGAGGGAGGAACCCTTCGAAGCAGAACTTTTCATTCGGCAGTCCCGATGCTACCAGTGCCGGAACAAAAGCTGTCGCTCCCGGCAAACATTGCACTTCGATACCGTTGCGCACACATTCGCGGACTACCAAAAATCCCGGATCGGAAATCCCGGGTGTTCCGGCATCCGAAATCAATGCCACAGTTTCACCTGCCTTTATTCTATTAACAACACTTTCCACCGTTTTATGTTCATTAAATTTGTGGTGAGATTGCATTGCGTTCTTTATTTCAAAGTGCTTCAGCAAAATACCGGAAGTACGTGTGTCCTCTGCCAAAATCAGATCGACCTCTTTCAGCACCTTGATTGCCCGAAAGGTCACGTCCTCCAGATTTCCTACCGGCGTAGGTACTACATATAACTTTCCCATAAACTTTTATGCTGATTGATTAAAATACTTTTTTAGCAACTCCAGAAAGTCGGTCATCGCCTCATTCTCTTCGTTTACGCTGACTTTCGAGGCAAGAAATGCCACGGCAGTCTTATAAGAACTCATGACTGATATTTGCTCGATAACACGGTTCATCAGTTCAGGATCTCCACCGAATATCTCACGTGAGAAACGGAAAGAATCATTCAGGCTGATGGAATGACGTAATCCGGCAGCCATCTTTATGCTTTCGCCCAATACGGCAGCTTTCGGCTCCTCTATCAGAAGCGATTCGTCGTCTTCCGACTCATCTTCCGCTTCTTTCTCTTCCATTTCGTCTTCGACAACAGGTTCCTCAATAACTGTTTCTTCCACAACAGTCTGCGGTTCCTGTACTATCACAGGTTCATCTTCTCCCGGTGCTGTCGCTTCATTCTCTTCCACGACCGGTTCTTCTATCGCCGGACATTCAACTTCCTCTATTACAGAGGCTTGTTCTTCAACAATGGGAATGGGGGCTTCACTTTCCGCTTCCGCTACAGGAGAAGACGAGGCTTCCACCGGCACAGCACTTATCTCTTCCGACAACTGTTCCAAACGCTCCTGCATACGTAGGATGCTCCGCTTCAACAGTTCAGACAAAGTCTGAGTCGGCTCTTTAGAAAACGTATTCATGAGTAACTTCAGCTCATGAACATCCAGCTCAATATCTGTTAATAGCTTCTGTTTCATTTCCATCCATTGTTATTATGGTGCGAATGTAGGAATAATTTATGCAATAACTTAAAATAATGGATAATTTAACAGTTCTTGTACATCGAATTGTTTACCTTTGTCCACTCATTTATTTAATCAAGAAAGCACAAAAATCACATGGTATTATTTTCAGAAGACCACATACAAGAGACCAGAAGAAGAGGTAGAATAGAGGTAATCTGCGGTTCAATGTTCTCCGGAAAGACGGAGGAGCTGATCCGTAGAATGAAGAGAGCCAAGTTTGCACGCCAGCGTGTAGAGATATTCAAACCGGCCATCGACACCCGTTATTCGGAAGAAGACGTGGTATCACACGACAGTCATTCCATCGCGTCCACCCCTATCGATTCATCGGCTAGTATCCTGTTGTTCACTTCTGAAATAGATGTAGTCGGCATCGACGAAGCACAGTTCTTTGATGACGGACTGATTGACGTATGCAGACAGCTTGCCAATAACGGCATCCGTGTCATCATCGCCGGACTGGATATGGACTTCAAAGGGAATCCCTTCGGACCGATGCCTCAATTATGTGCCATTGCCGACGAGGTCTCCAAGGTTCATGCTATCTGCGTGAAGTGCGGTGATCTGGCATCTTTCTCTCATCGTACCGTCAAGAATGACAAGCAGGTACTTCTAGGAGAAACAGCCGAATACGAGCCGCTTTGCAGGGAGTGCTACCTCCGTGCACGGGGAGAGGACGGACAGAAGATATAAACTCTATATTAAAATAGATATGGAAAGAAAGAAGATAACATTCGACAGTTTTATACGTGGTTCCATCGGATGTGTACTGGTGGTAGGGATACTAATGCTTGTGGAACGGCTCAGCGGAGTGTTATTACCTTTCTTTATAGCCTGGCTGATCGCCTACATGGTTTATCCGTTAGTCAAGTTTTTCCAGTATAAGCTACGGTTAAAGAGCCGTATTGTTTCTATCTTCTGCGCCTTGTTTCTGATTACTCTTGTCGGAGTATCCTTATTTTATTTGTTGGTGCCTCCCATGGTTTCGGAAATAGGCAGGATGAATGACTTACTGGTAACCTACCTCACCAATGGAGCCGGGAATAATGTGCCCAAGAATCTTTCCGAATTCATTCATGAGAATATTGATCTTCAGGCACTCAACCGTATACTAAGCGAAGAGAATATACTTGCAGCCATCAAAGATACGGTGCCCAGAGTGTGGGCCCTGCTTGCGGAGTCGCTCAATATCCTGTTCAGCATTCTCGCCTCCTTTATCATATTATTATATGTAATCTTTATATTGCTGGATTATGAAGTCATAGCCGAAGGATGGCTGCATCTGCTGCCCAACAAGTATCGTACCTTCGCATCCAACCTCGTACATGATGTACAGGACGGCATGAACCGGTATTTCCGTGGTCAGGCACTGGTTGCCTTTTGTGTGGGGATTCTGTTCAGTATAGGCTTCCTTATTATCGATTTTCCGATGGCTATCGCTCTGGGGCTTTTCATTGGAGCGCTTAATATGGTTCCTTACCTGCAAATCATCGGTTTCCTCCCTACGGTCCTATTGGCGATCCTCAAAGCTGCCGATACGGGAGAGAATTTCTGGATTATCATTGCATGCGCACTGGCAGTCTTCGCCATCGTCCAAATTATACAGGATACTTTCCTCGTCCCCAAAATCATGGGAAAGATTACGGGGCTGAATCCTGCCATCATCCTTTTATCCCTTTCTATATGGGGTTCATTAATGGGAATGCTGGGCATGATAATTGCCTTGCCTCTGACCACTTTAATGCTTTCCTACTATCAACGCTTTATTATCAACAAAGAAAGAATAAAATATGATGAAGTAGAAACTACTGATAATCAAGAAACAAGCGATAAAGAGGAAAAATAATTGGAACTTTTTTCTACGAAACACTTGCAAATTAAATAAAAGTAACTACCTTTGCACCCGCAATCAGGAAATAACTGATTCGCAAATAAGGATTGATTCAGTAGCTCAGCAGGTAGAGCACAACACTTTTAATGTTGGGGTCCTGGGTTCGAGCCCCAGCTGGATCACTGAAATTCAAAAAAGTAATTTAAGAAAATCCCTGATAATCAAACATTATCAGGGATTTCTTTTTTCTGGCAGATAGCAAGAAACATCTGTTTCAAGTATATTATTACTTTTTCTGAAACTTGAAGGACTACATCCCTTGTATTTCTTAAAGAATTTACTCAAATGGCTTTCATCAGTAAATCCTAGTTCTTCGGCAATCTCATTTATTCTCATTTGACTATGTAACAATCTGCTTTCGACCAATTTTAGTTTATAGCTTAATATGTATTGCTGCATTGTTTCGTTGGTGTGCTTTTTTATATAACGTCCCAAGTAACTTTCAGATATACCGAAGTGCTGACTGATTTCTTTTGCTCTAATTTTACCTGTTTGATAGATATTTACTTGGATATATTGAAGAATATCGAGAGACTTATCATCTGAACACTCATCGACTTGTTGAGGTAGAAACATAGCTATATTTCTTGCCACGACAATAATTATAGTATTTATCAACTGCGTGATAATCTCTTTACTGTACAGATTCCTATTTACATACTCCCGAATAATTGCTTCAATCATTGGTTTCACTAATAACTTATCCACCTTATTTCTAAGGATGCAACCCGGTTGATGATTTGCATGTTGCAAAATAAATTCTAATCTCTGGATATTCTCTGAACCAAATATGGCTGAATGTATATAGATGTCATTAAACTTGATGTTAATGAATTTTGTAGTTGTGTGAATCTCAAAGGAATGAGAATCATTTGGAGTTATCAAGAACAAGTGTCCATCATGATATGGGAACATATTATTGTTAATCCATTGAATACCTGTTCCTGTTAAGATGTAGACTAGTTCAAAAAAAGTATGCTCATGCTCAGTCAATAACGATTCATTATGCTCGCTAAAGCTGATCTCAAATGGTTGATGAAGATTTTCTTTTTTCATACTCCAAATATAACACATAAAGCAGAATTATACCAATATAACGAAAACATATACCTTTATTTGAAATAAAATAGGTATAACTTTGCCACAAATCAAAATTAGATTACTTATGAACTTTTTAGAACCATCAAAACAACGTTATTCAGGAAGAAGCAGAAAAGATATAACCGAAATAGTTTCAATCTTATAAACGTAACAATTATGAAAACAGAAATGGAAAAATGTCTGGCTGGTGAATGGTATGATTGCCACAACCAAGTTTTCTTGGATTTAAAGACCCGAACACATAAGTTATTGATGAAATATAATTCATTACCTTATGAGGATAAAGAAGAAAAACACAGCTTGCTAAAAAAGATGCTAGGTAGTATCGGAATGAAAGTCTCGGTTGCCAGTCCATTTATTTGTGATTATGGCTGCAATATACATATAGGGGATAATGTTACTGTAAATACCGGTTGTACCTTTGTGGATTGTAATAAAATCACTATCGGAAGTAATGTTCTTATTGCCCCTAATGTTCAGCTTTATACAGCAACTCACCCTATTGATTTAGATGAACGGCTAGCGCCTGTTGAAACAGAAGATGGAATAAAGCGAGTTCGCCGCACTTACGCTTTGCCTATTACAATTGAGGACGGATGCTGGATTGGTGGAGGTGTAATAATCCTTTCCGGAATAACAATTGGGTACGGTAGTGTAATTGGAGCAGGTAGTGTTGTTACAAAAGATATTCCGGCAAATAGTTTAGCTGTTGGAAATCCATGTAAAGTGATACGTCAAATCAATCAAACTAAGAAACTATGATAAAATTGGTCGCTTTTGATTTGGATGGTACAATTGCCGATACAATCCCAATGTGTATCGAAGCCTTTAAGCAGGCAGTATCTCCCTATGCATCAAAAATATTGTCAGAAGATGATATTGTAAAAACATTCGGACTTAATGAAGAAGGAATGATTAAAGAGGTCGTTTCAGAAGATTGGGAAAAAGCTCTGATTGATTTTTATGTGAAATACAAAGAAATGCACACAGTCTACATTCAACCATTTGTGGGGATAAGAGAATTGATAACAGAGTTGAAGAAGAACTCAATTATTGTATCTTTAATAACAGGTAAAGGTCAAAGGAGTTGTGATATTACACTTCACCATTTTGAAATGGAAGCTCTTTTTGATAGTATTTCAATCGGATCGCCAGATAGAAACACAAAAGCGGAATCAATGACGGAACTAATGTCAAAATATAATATCCAACCAGCAGAAATGGTATATGTTGGAGATGAATTTTCCGATATTACCGCTTGTAGTAAAGTTGGAATACAATGCTTATCTGCTGCATGGATAGCCTCACTCTCAAAAATGAAGAAATTAGAAAAGGAAAATCAAGGATATGTGTTTAGTTCTATCAAATCACTTCATTCTTTTCTAAAGAAAGAAGCTCATTTAGTTTAGATTCATATTCGTAGATTGATTTTAGTATTTTCTGGCATAATGGATATTTATTGGTAACATAAAAGCATGAAATCAGACGTTAAGTCTTTCTATATAATACTTACCATTAAAATTATGCTTATGAATGTATTGTTAAACATGAGGATGTTTGGACTATTCTCTGAAACCTCACAAGAAGTAACTAATAATGAAATGCAAGAAGCCTATGGCGAATTTGTTGAACAGATTAGAACTATAAGTAATGGAAATGATTATTCAACTACTTATCGAATTCTTGCAGCTACCCGTATCGAGATAGCTTTACTTGAAACAATACCTCTTTACGGGCAGGGGAAAAAATACGCTTAAAAAGCTGTTCATACAAAAGGTACAGGCTACTATTACCGCAGAAATAGAACTGCTGAATCTAAAAATTCAGTACCCCAGCCAATTTCAAAATAGAATAAACAGCCTTCCACCTTCACCACTCTATTTGACCGACAATACCAACCTAGTTGAAATCATGGAGTTGATTAGTGGACTATTCCTATCACAAAGAGTAGTAACCCATGCTGGAACAAAATCACCATTAACAGAAATTGGGAGAGCATTTGAACACCTCTTTAATATCAAATTAGGAGATGTTCACAAGAAACACGAAAGCGTCATAAAGCGCAAGCCATCTAAAGTAACTGATTTTTTAGATACACTTCGCAAAGCTATTGCCGAAGAAAGTAAAAATAAAGGCTATCTATAAATCAGGAACTTACCAACAATTGTTGAGGTTGTGCCAACGTTTTGACACAACCTCGTAATGACGCCTGTAATAAGCATTTTCTTTGCAACGCTTATTATCAGGTATTATCTATTCATATTTCTATAAAAAAGTAATTACCATGCCAAATAGTAGTCGAAAAACGATATTCACTACCATTTCCATAGACAAGAAAACAGCAGCTTTGGTAGAGAAAATATGCAAACGCTATTCACTGAAAAAGAGTGAAATTGTAAAACTGGCGTTCGGATATATAGACAAGGCACATATCAACCCATCCGAAGCACCGGAACCTGTAAAATCAAAACTGGCGAAAATAAATAAGAGACAAGATGATATTATCCGTTTCATTCGTCACTACGAAGAAGAATAACTGAATCCCATAATACGGGCTACAAATTCTATCGCTTTGCGTTTCGATGCTATCGGCAAAACTTTAGAAACTATTATTCTCTCTCAACTGGAAGCCAGTCTGGAAAGACAAACAGCCGTACTTAAAAAACTAAGTGAGCAGTTTTGTAATCATGCCGATGTAATAAACAACCAATCCAAACAAATAAATACTCTCTACCAGATACACCAACGGAATTATAAAAAGTTGTTTCACCTAATATAACTCTATTCGGAACTTTCTGCTTGTGGGGTTATGGATAGCAAACGGAAAGAGAACCTAAAAGCCGAAATCAATAATTTGATAAAAACATAGGATTATGCACATAGACTTTGCTCCACCATCAAACGGAACATATAATAATTCTGGAAAATACTGACAGCTAGCTAATTACATGGAACACGAAGATTTAGAACGAATGGAAAAGGGTATCTATACCGAAGGCTTTTTCAATCTTACAGAGGATAATATCTATAAATCAAAGGTTATAAAAGATATAGATACCAATATAGAGCAACTCCTAAAGACAGATGCTAAGTTTTATGCTATCCATGCCAGCCCATCGGAAAAAGAACTCCAGGTGATGGGTAATACAGAGCAGGAACAAGCCAAAGCTATGAAACGGTATATTCGTGAGGTATTTATTCCTGAATATGCCAAGAACTTCAACAAAGAATTATCCGCTTCGGATATAAAATTCTATGGTAAGATTCATATTGGCCGTAGCCGTTCAGACAATGACTAAATACACACTCTCATTTGATAGTAAGTCGAAAAGATCAATCTAATAAGAAAAAACTATCCCCACTTACCAACCATAAGAATACTAAGAAAGGAACTGTTAAAGGCGGTTTTGATAGAAAAGACTTATTTCAACAAGCAGAACTAGGATTTGACAGGTTATTCAACTATGATAAACAACTAACCGAATCTTTTAAATATTATAACGCGATGAAGAATGGCAGTATCTCCGACCAACTCAGTATGCAGGAACGACAGATTGCCAGTAAAAAAACAGGGTTGTATGCAGATAAGCAGGACGAACAGGTTGAAAACAAGGTTATATATAAACAAGCCGATAACCTTTTAAACAATACTGAAAATAAGCAAAGTTTTAATCTTCCAGATTTGGGATTATCTTCTGCATTAAGTTTGCTTACTCCTGAACCTAACAGTAATGATGAACAACAAATCCCCGTGAAAAGAAAAAAGAAGAAGTCCCAACGAGGCTTTAAGTGGTAATAATCCATTTTATATTTGTGAAACAAGGTATATTCCAAGTCTGAAACGGAAATGCCAAGCCCTTCGGGTTTTAGAAGATTTCTTCCTTTTCGCTTACAATAAGAGTAAATCTTCTAAAAACATTGCTTTATGCAATCTTCCCATAGGAGAAGTGTTTAACAAGAATAAAAAGGAAAATATATGCGTTGATATTGGGATCTTTATCTTCCTATGCCTTTCAGTCGTTTACTTGGACGTATTCTTGATAAATTCTGTATCTTTCATAATAAATAATTTGCGATTACGAACACATTTCGTACATTTGTGCTAATTATTTACGAATTGGAAAAGAGAAAAAAACATGAGTATATTGATGATTGTCTGCTTAGTATTCGATTTAAAGGCAGGTTTTCATTTACTTTTGATGAGTTAAAAAACGTTTTTGACCCATCAAAACAAGCTGTTCGCAAAAAAAAAATTCACTTAAAAGCAGATAGCATAATAGCGACTATCCGAAAAGACTTTTATATAGTACTTTCTCCTGAATACGCAGAAAATGGCACCTTTCCTGTCTATCTGTATATCGATGAACTGATGAGGTATTTGAAAAAGACTACGATATAAGCTTATATTTCGCAGTTGCTTTATATGGTGCTGACCACCAACATATGGAATATCAAATTAATGTGCAACAGCCTATTCGAGATTTTGTTGTAGGAAATACAAAAAATAGTTTTTTTTCTAATATGGAGGAAAAGATGATAGACAGAGAGTTTTTGAATGATATTTTTATTATTTTTAAAACAAGGCGTTAAATATGATAATAAGAGAATGTGGGATAAGACAAAAGTGAATTTAGTTGAAAAGATACAGCTAATCTATATAAATTCATTTTTCTGAATGTAAATAGTGACAAAATGGAAGAGCAAAAGAATATAGTAAAATTTTTTAAATCAGAATTAGGTTCTCTAATTCAAGGTAATTCCATAGAATTACTCAAGAGCAAGAAATATTTAAACAAGCTAAAAGGAAAAGTGAATTTAATTGTCACATCTCCCCCTTTCCCACTTAACAATAAGAAGCAATATGGCAATGAAAAGGGAGATGAATACTTGAAGTGGTTTACTGACCTTGCTCCAATTTTTTCAGATTTGCTGGCCGATGATGGTTCTCTTGTTATAGAAATAGGGAATGCGTGGGAACCTGAAAGACCTGTTCAGTCTCTGTTACATTTAGAATGTTTATTTGGATTAGTAAAGCATCCCACTGCAAATTTAAGGTTAATACAAGAATTTATATGCTATAATCCATCTAAACTACCATCGCCAGCTCAATGGGTAACTGTAAATCGTATAAGAACAGTAGATAGCTATACTCATGTGTGGTGGTTGGCGAAAAATGATTATCCCAAAGCGGATAATACTAAAGTATTACGACCATATAGCAAAAGTATGGAACAACTTTTAAAGAAAGGGAAATACAATGCAGGAAAGCGCCCTTCTGAACATAATATTAGTGAATCAGGTTTTTTAAAAGATCATGGAGGGAGCATTTCTCATAATTTTTTTGAAATGGAATCTGTTGATGAAAAAAGAAAAGTCAGACTCCCTCATAGCGTTCTGAGTTTCTCAAATACGAACTCGAATGATTACTTTTTGAAAACTTGCAGAAAAAAAAATATAACACCTCATCCAGCTCGAATGAATGGTGGGTTAATTAATTTTTTCATTAATTTTCTCACTGATGAGGATGATCTCGTATTAGATCCGTTTTCAGGAAGCAACACAACAGGATATTGCGCTGAAAAATTAAAAAGAAAATGGATATCTTTTGAAGTAAAAGAAAATTACATTAAACAAGCCATTCTCAGATTTAGTGAACCGGAATTAAACTCATCTTTAAAAGAAACTAGCAATGGAAGAAAACATAAAAAATAGACTTGAGAAGATCGCGGAAACAGATATTTTTCAAGTAGCAACTTTAGCAGATAATTTTGTAGGTTATCCATTTTATCTAGACTATAAAAAAGCCAACCTACTTACTTGTGATGATTGGAAGTATAAATCAGGAGGCGTCCCTCAAGGATGTCTAATGCTTGCATTTTACAACAACCCTTTTAACACTGTTCAAAGTGAAGAAGCTATATTATTAAGAGCTATAAAGCCATGTGCAATTCCAAGTGACAGTGACTTAATAACCTCTAAAATTGAATTTTACAAGGAAGATGTTGATATCACTACCACGAAATCAAAAGGTAATGCATTAGATGATTTTACACGTTTCGAGTTTAGCTTTTCTGGCATTGAATGTTCTATTTTAGGAACTTTCTACAAAAATGAAAATGGTAAAATTGAATTTGGAGCAGATGTAGAGAATTTTTTTTCTGCGCATTATTATAAAGTTTATAAAATAACAAATGAATACCTAGAATTTGTTGTAAATAATCCCGATGATGCAACACCACTAAATCCAGATGCAACATTTCCTATTGGCAAAGTGAGATATAGCTCGAGTAAAACTGTTCAATCGACAAAGATATCTACTGGTGACGCAAAAGTATACGTTCATACAAAAGATATTTTAGGCAAAAGAACTGCACTCTTTGGAATGACTCGTACAGGAAAATCGAATACAGTAAAAAAAATCATAGAAGCAACAGAAAAATTATCTCAAAAAGCTCCACTCAATTTAAAATCAGCAAATGAACGTTTTGAAGAAAGATTAAAACCTCTCACAAAAGACGATATACCTAAATATCCTGTTGGACAGATTATATTTGATATAAATGGTGAATACGCCAATAAAAATCTACAGGATGGAACTGCAATTTTTGAAAAATACAAAGATAAGGTTACAAGATATAGCGTATTAAAAAAGGATGGATTTAAACAAATGAAAGTAAATTTTTATGAAGAAATTGAAGCTGGATTTGAGCTAATAAGAAGTCATTTAATCAATTTTAGTTCAACATATCACAATAGTTTTAAAGCCATTACTTTAGAAAAGCCTGATAACTACGAGCCTACATCGTCGGAAGGCACTCGTTATGATCGATTAAAAGCAGCATATTTATGCTGTTTATATAGGGCTGGTTTTCCTATAAAAAACAGCTTTAAAATCATATTTAGAGGAAATGCAGATCTAAATAAAATGGTGACTACTGATAGTTCCGTTATCCCTGATTCTGGACTATCCTTAGAGCAAGCAACCAATTGGTTTTTATCCATTTGGAAAGAATATAATACAAACAAATATTTTGTAGATTATAAAAACAAACACCAGGGCAAAGAATGGGCAGATGAAGATTTAAAAGCAGCCTTAACTTATTTATCTAGAGAAAAAGATGGGAGAAGAATTGATGGATATACTGTTCTGAGAGATCTAAAAGAATTACATACAGAAACGATCGATACCGCATTTGATATCGAAATAAATAATCAATTAACAGCTGGTAATATTGTGATTATCGACTTATCTCAAGGAGAGCCGAGCATTCAAAGATTATTTTCGGAAAGAATATGCCGTAAATTGTTTAAAACAGCGATGAATAATTTTGTCAATGCAAAACCAAATAATTTCATGCAATTTTATTTCGAAGAAGCTCATAACCTATTTCCTAAAAAAGACGATAAAGATTTGAGCCAAATATATAATCGTATTGCCAAGGAAGGAGCAAAACTTAATTTAGGTCTTATTTATGCAACTCAGGAAGTTAGTTCTATAAGCTCTAATATACTAAAAAACACACAGAATTGGTTCATTGCTCATTTGAATAATGAAGATGAGATCAGAGAGCTTCGTAAATTCTACGATTTTAGTGATTTTGCAGACTCTCTTATTCGTTTTAGTGCAAAAAATGACAAAGGATTTGTGCGTATGAAAACCTATTCCAATCCTTTTGTAGTACCTGTTCAAATAGATCTATTCGAGTAAAATTTATTATATATGTCATATAGCAAATCATCCGGAAAACCTTTTGAATATGCGAGTAAAATCTCGCATCGGCATATAATTGCAGACAAAGATATTCAACAATATATAAATAAATGTGTAATTCCCTTTGAAGGAAAAGATGTAGAATTAAACCCTAGTTTACTCCATGACATCACTTATCCAACTAAAAATAGAATTCAAAATATAATAGCCATAGATGGAGGTTATACTACCATTGCTGTAAAAAAGAAATTTCCATCATCTTTAATCTCTTATTTCCAATTTGGGACACTGCTAATCGAAAGGAAGTATTTAGAGGGTTTGCACGCAAAACCATTCATTTCGCCTAAAGATATGGCTGAACTAAAAAAACTAATGCCTGATAAGCTTGCATTGCCAACCAAAAATCTTCTCCTAGAAGGACAGACAAGTCTTAAATATGCGGTAAGAAAAGTCATTTATGATTTCTTTATGCATAAAGATCAAGATGATACATCATTGATGAATACTTTATATTGGTTCCTTTTTAGGAAATATGAATTTGCTGAGCTTGTTAATAATTCGAATGATTGTACTTGTTCTTTTCATAAAATAAGTACAGAAGATTATCTATATAAATGCACTTCATGCAATAATAAAGCATATCAGCTCTCTCGATGTCCAAATTGTGAGGAGCCAGAGATTCTACTCAATGAAGCTAATCTAAATAAGAACTCTTATATATGGAAATGTCCTCATTGTAGAGAAGATATATTCTTAACTGATGTTTTTAGGATGTTTGAAGCTGTTGACAATGAGTTAGGCGCAGGAGGTGTCCTGGGCTATCTTTTATCAGCCATAGAGAATCTTTTATTGGTTCATATTATAAGAATATTAACTCAAATAAAGCATGGTTTTTTGGATGAGTTTCTCCTTGTTAAAGATGGACCTCTAAGTTTTGTGGGGCAAACAGCAAACATGTATAAACCTATGAGACATTTGTTGAATTTTTTACGAAAAAACAACAATGTAAATATTATTGGAATTGAGAAAAGCGGTGCTTTTGTGGATCATGCAAAGGAAATTGCAGATAAGATGAAACCGGGACAGATATTTCTGATGGACAATGATCACATTTACAAATATATCATGCCAGCCGATGGAAATATGGAGTATGCAAGAACATCGTATTATGGAGGTAAGTTTATATATAAATCAAAAGAAGAGAAGCTTTATGTATTGACTTTACCAGTAGAGACTCATCATTACTATTCACGACCACAATTAGGCGATTTGAAAAATATAGAAGAGATATTATTAAATATTGACTTGCTGAAATGTGATATTTATCAAGATGCAATAATCCCTATAGCACTTGTTAATAAACTAGTATCACTCTCAAATTATCCAGGCTCTAATATTATTCGTCACTTTACCAAACAGAATATTTCAGAATGATAAAAATAGAAAAAGGAAAAGCACCGGAGTTTTTATCCTCAGAGAAAGTTGAAATTGCCCGTGAAAGAATGAGAACATTCTATGCCTCAAATCGGGAACAAAAAAGATATCTATTTCCTTTTAATAAGGAAATAGATATAAAATTAAAAGAAGATTTACACAAAATATTTTATGGAAAATGCGGTTACTGTGAAACAATAATTGAATCTCCAGAAAAAGGTGTAATTGATAGATATAGACCACATAATGGAGTAAGAGATAAAGATGGATACAATCAAGATCTGTATTGGTGGCTTACTTTTGAATGGGACAATTTAATTTATAGTTGCAAGGAGTGCAATCAATATAAAGCAAATTATTTCCCTATTCAGGGTGTCCGAGCATTAAAAGTAAAAGATAATTTGGATCAAGAAAAGAGACTTCTCTTAAACCCATGTGTGGATGATCCTCAAGAGCATTTCTATTATAATCATGATGGCCATATCCAAATAAAAACACGTGAAGGGGAGCAAACCGTAGATCTATTAAGACTTAATGATAGAACCGACTTAATAGAAGGAAGAAAGAAAGCGAGAAAAGAGATAATAACTATTTTAGAAAAAATAAATAAAAATGGAGTACGGTCTATTGATAAAAATGAGATAAGTTATCTACAACGGATACTTGAGTATGACAATGATTCTACTGCTTTTTTCGGATATAAAAAATGGGTACTATTGAATGAATTAGGAGATAATCTTCTTTTAGATTTAGAGTTTAATATCAAAAATCATGATAGGGAATGGCTTAACGATAGAAATCAAAATAATAAAATACTAATAAAGAATGAAGACAAGAGATATTTGGCGAATGACTATTTCCCCATCGAATACATTCATATCAAAAATTTCAAGTCTATTGAAAATTTGAAAATTGAGTTTAAGGAAGATGAATTAAATAATAAATCATGGTTAATTCTTCTTGGTGAAAATGGAGTAGGAAAAAGTTCTATATTACAAGCAATAGCCGTTGGCTTAAATGCAAATGCAAAAATCATAACTTCCACTCTTATTAAAAGTCTTATAAAGAAACGAAAGCAAAAAGCAGAGATTGAGATAAAAGAGAGAAATAGCAGTAATATAATTCGCACTATACTTACAAGAAAAGATAATACAATTAAGCAAGAAGGTTCTTTTAATTCTTATTTAATGGGATATGGTTCACTAAGGCTTTCTGTTGAAGAAGTCGATTCTGAATCTATAAAAATACAAGATACAAATAATGTTAGTTATGAAAATCTATTTCAGCCTATAAAACCGCTTAATGATATTACTAAATGGTTAAAATCAATCTATCGGAAAGATCCAGTGTTTTTTGAAAGAGTAGCATATTCAATAAAGCAACTACTACCACATGATTTTTCATGCAATGAATTGACTATAAAAGATAATAACATAATGTTTAAAAAATCAGAAGAACTGTTTTCTGAACTAAGTGATGGTTTTAAAAGCACGATTATCCTTGCAGTTGATATAATGATGAAGTTATCTGATGCACAGTCTGATATGGATAAAATGACAGGTATTATTTTAATAGATGAACTCGGAAACCAACTACATCCTAGATGGCAAATGTCCATAGTCAAGCAATTACGTACAGTATTTCCCAATATTAATTTTATTATATCAACTCATCATCCTCTTTGCCTGAGAGGTGCTAAAAGGGATGAAATCCTTCTTCTTAAGAATATTGAAGGTGAAGTTATAGGAATAAGACAATTACCTGATCCATCGACTTTACGCGTGGATCAAATTTTAGCTTCTGAGTTTTTTGGCTTAAGCAGCTTGGTTGATCCTGAGACAGAAGCTTATTTTAATAGATACTACGAATTATTGGCTAAAGATGAAAAAGCTTCTGTGGAAGATCAAGAAGAAATTACTCGCTTAAGAGATAAACTTAGAGATAAACAGCAATTAGGGATATCTTTGCGGGAAGAGTTGATGTATTCCGTTATCGATAAATTGCTAGCTAAAGAAATTGCATATAATAAAAATCCTTTAGATAGAGAAAATTTGAAGAGAGAAGTTATAAATCGAGTGAAAGATATCTGGACGAATTTAAACCTTGATTATTATGATAACGATTAATAGAATAGATTGTCCAGATATCCTTAAACAAGGTAAAAATCCTAAAAGTAAAGGTGAACTTGAAACGATAGACGCTTTAAAATTCTTTAGTGATCAAAATAATCATACATCTACTTACAGGAAAACTGGGACTACAACGGTCGGATATAAAATATATTCGGACGATAGTGTGAGGAAGGTTCTACTTAATATGTTTAATGGGAAATGTGCATATTGCGAAAGTAAAATAACCAGTATATATAATGGTGATATAGAACATTTCAGACCTAAAGGAGAAATAAAAGAGGCAACTCCGACAAAACCTGGATATTATTGGCTGGCAGCAGAATGGGAAAACTTATTATTTGCTTGCCCTTTTTGCAATCAAACAAATACCCATACGATAATTGCTAATGGAATATTGAAAGAAACTGTCTTAGGTAAATTGCATCAATTCCCACTTGTTTCTGAACAATATCGATTAAAATACACTCATGGACAAATTTATTTTTCTGACAGGAATGCTTATCAACAAGCTTTTGACTTAGAAGAAACAGAGAGATTGTTGCTTAATCCTTGTAAAGATCTAAATATAGAAAATTATTTTAAATATGAGGATAGCGGTGTTATTATTGTCAATAGTGATTTAACAGAGCAGAGAAATATACTTAGAGCAGAGAAATCCATTCAAGTATATGCATTAAATAGGTTAGCTCTTGTTCAAGCTCGCAGAGAAAAAATTATTCAAATAAAAGCTCAAATAAAACGAACCGAAGAGTCTATTATTAATTATAATAGGTATGCAAAGCAATCTGATGAAGAGAAAATTTGGTTTGAAGGTATTATGAGAAAAGAGATAAAAATTCTCAAGAGATATAAGAACATAAATCAAGAATACTCAGGGCTAGCAAAATATATAATTAGAAAATACTTTGAAGAAATATATTTTATATGACTGGGAATGTATTAATTAAAATATTAGACATAGAGGCTAAACAGGCACTCTATCGGGAAGATGGGAAGTGGTATCATAATCTCACTAAATTTCCGGGTGTTTTGTTTGACAAGGGAGGTTATGTTATTTTCTCAAATAAAGAGGAATATCATGCTAATTATAATTTGCAAATAAAGCAAGACTTGCATATTAAAAATGGATTAAGTTCTTTGGTTGAATACATCCATTTTAATAATCTGGACAAATTGTATATTGAAGAAATTGTTAGTTTAAAAAAATCTCCAGAAGAAGCAAGACGAATAAGACGAGAAATAGAGGCAATCCTTCGAAATCAAAAATTAGTAGATGAACTTAAAATAAGATACAATAACGTATGTCAAATTTGTGGTACACAAATAAAGATTGGTGAAAATAAATATTATTCAGAAGTTCATCATATTTGGCCTCTTGGCAAGCCTCACAATGGTAGTGACACTTTAGACAATATGGTTTGTGTATGTCCCAATTGCCATACTCTATTAGAGTATAAAGCAATTTACTTAAATAAAGAAATATTTAAGGTGCTTAAGCATAATATAGCGAATGCGAATATTAAATATCACAATACTCTTAATGAAAAATGGAATCAAAAAACACTGAAAAAATAATTGCGAAATTCCTTAAAGATCTAGATATATCCTCGGATGATTATATCACTGTTGCTGAACTTAGTACAACATTTGCTGATGGACTAACTAAAACAATAGACACAAATACAGCTTTAATTTCCGACACATTGATAAGAAAAATTAAATCATCACATATAAATCCAGTTGTAAATAATTCAAGTGCATATTACGATAAAGATTACAGATACAAACCTTCCTTTTGGTTATACCTTTCAAAATCTTCTGGGTTAAAAAAAGCAGAACCATTAGTTGTTTCTTGGTGTTTAGGAAATCATACCACATTAATGATTGACCAAGGCTTTTTAAGTGCATTCAAATTATCACCACGTTTGCTGAAGGACGAAATTTTATGGGATGACTTAAAGGAACCTGAATATGATGTAGTGAGAAACAAGCTTTTATCCCAATATAAATATCCTACTCATTCTAAAACTTATGTGAGGATCAAAAAAGAATATCTAGAAGCTTATTTGACTTTCAGAAAGAAAACTGCCATACAGATATTTACGATAAAAAGAGATATTCCAATAGATGAAGAAATCTACATTCTGCTTAAAGATAAGAAACACTTTTTAGAAGATTTCAAACAGTTTGAAGTAAAAATTAGTAGATTGGACCACAAAGAGAATATAGCTCGCTTAGAAATAAATGGATTCAAAGTTTTACTAGAAAATAGTGATCATAATAATGAAGAGAAAACAGTTGTAGGACATTATTGGAAAGGAATTGATGGATTAGTAACAGAGTGGCGAGCAAGACATGAAATACCATTTGAATATGTATATGTTTCCGACAAAGTATTGGCAGTATATGAAGCAGATGAAGATTATGAGGTTCATCCCTTGTCTGGAAGTGTCAATTATAAAAATCAATGGGCTGTAACGCATTGCGAACGTGTAGGCAAAAGTAAGCCCCCGATAAAGTACCCGTTGTCTTTGTATCTTTAAGTCTCGATCTTTGC
>NZ_JAHQUN010000095.1:0-7101 GCF_019052485.1 Bacteroides sp. MSK.20.82 | reverse complement strand
ACAACGGGTTAAATCTAAGTTTAACAATTACTTACACAGCGACGTATCGCACCCACTCGCGGTTGATGCTGTTGCTCCGGCTGTATCGGGAGAGCGACTGCATATTCCTCGCGGACTTCTCGAATTTCTGCAAATTTTCCTCGCTGTTGTCGATAATCACATACTGGTTGTAGATGTGGTTACAGGAAAGCAGCAGCCCCACGGGGGAGGCGAAGGAGAGGCGGCAGTCCGAACGGTCGGTGGAGAGTTTCTCGTAGCGGATGTCGGTAGCCACCTTTCCGGGCATATCCTCCGCGTTGGAGAGGGTGTGCAGGCACAGGCGGTTGTCACCGATGCGCATTTCCCTTGCCGAGAGGTCGATGTCCTGCAAGGCCGTGTCGCCTTCGGGCATGAGCGAGAAGTAACGCTCTATCAGCCCAGCGGACTTCTCCGTCCCGACAAGCTCGTCGGTGGAGAGGCGGCGCAGCCTGACAAAGCCGCTGTCGTTCATGATGCGCTCGAACTGTTCGGCGGCTTCCATGAACTTCCCGGCGGTTTCCCTGTCCAGCTCCTTCGGGATGATATGTCCCCGGCACAGCGTACTGAAGTTGCTCTGCATCCGGTTACGTTCCTTCGTCGTCTTGGTCAGGTAGAGATAGCAGGAGTGTTTCAGGTACGGACGCTCGTTGAAGTGTCGTTCAAAGGAGCGGCTCAAAAAGCTCATGTCATCCTTTTGCAGTTCCGGCTTGTAGCGTTCCTTGATGAAGTCGGGTAGGTCAGGGACATTACTGCCCCTTTCCCCCCTAAGAACCGTACGTGAGAGTTTCCCCTCATACGGCTCAAGCAACTCAATGCTTTTATTTCTACATAAAAGCCGGCTCATAATCCTCTGTTTTTAACTGGTAATAACTTCTGCGGCAACCGTCATGAAGAAGAAAACTATCCATTCGGTTATTTGTCAGCTGTTTTACGACACTCCAAGAGTGTTCGTTGTCTATCGGCTCACCACAGTAGGGACAGCAGCGTTGTTGTCTCTTCCAGAGATGCAGCAGTGATTTATACCCGTTGAGCGATTGGAGCATTTTGTAGGTTTCCCTGTGTTCAAAATATTCCTTCCACTGCGGGTCGTATGGGTTTGCATCCCCTTTGATTTTTACAAACCGCTTTATTTTGGTGTCGTACAGTCGTTTCAGCACGATTATACTTTCGGGTTTTCTCTTGTTGGGAGTGACCGCGAAAGTCCATTTACGGTTGTTAATCTTGTGGAAATACTTGTCAGCAACCCAATACTTCCCCTTTTTCGGGTGTCGGCGTTGTGCCCACTGCCATAACTTTTCGAAGATCAGTTTGTCAGCTTTCCTGAAAGTCTTGGATGATACGGAGTAGCGATAGTAATTCGCCCAACCCGTTATGATCGGGTTCAGTAGTCTTATCAGGGATTCCTGTTTTGCTCCCTTATGAGCTTCGATGGTTTCCCGGATTTTGACCATAAACCTTTTCAGACTCTCTTTTGACGGTTTTATCAGAAGTTTTCCGTTATACTTGCGAATGTTGTATCCGAGAAAATCGAATCCTTTGCCGATGTGAGTTATCTTCGTTTTTTCTTCTGACAGGGTAAGCCCCCTTGCATGGAGAAACTCACGAACAATAGGCAAGATCTCGTTTTGCAACAATTCCTTCGATGCTCCGGTGATTACAAAATCATCGGCGTACCGTATAAGGTGTACCTTGTAGCTGGTATAGACGCCCTTTTTACAGTGTGTCTTAAACCGTCTTTTCAGTACCGCCTCCAATCCGTCAAGGGTCATATTGGCAAGGGTCGGCGATATGATACCGCCTTGCGGCGTGCCTTCAACCGTCGGGAATAGCTCGGAGTTGTAAACAAAACCACTGTTCAGCCATTTGCGGAGCATCACTTTATCCATCGGGATATTATTCAGCAGCCATTCGTGGCTTATGTGGTCGAAACAGCCTTTGATGTCCCCTTCAAGTATCCATTCGGGCGATACGTCTTTTGCGAGTACACAGAAGCATTGTTCCCTTGCATCGAACGTGCTTCGTTCCTTGCGGAACCCGTAGGAGTTGTTGTCGGCTGTCGTTTCAGCTACCGGCTCCAATGCCATCAGATACAGCGCCTGCATAGCCCTGTCTTTCATGGTAGGAATACCCAACGGCCGTTGTTTGCCGTTCTTTTTGCTGATATAGACCCGTTTCAACGGTTGGGGATTGTATCCCCTGCGTTTCAGTTCGCTGATTGCCTGAAACTTCGCTTTTGGGGTTTTCCATAATACACGGTCAACCCCTGCTGTCTTTTTACCTTTGTTAGAGGTCACCCGCTTTACGGCCAATGCTTTGGCGTAAAACGAATGCGTTAGCATCCACTGTAAAGCTTTCACTTTACCGTATCTGCCTTCTTTTTGAGCCTTTACAATACGTGCTTGTAGCTTTTTAACCGCAATTTCGCACCGGAGCCAGTCTATGCTGTCCCAAGCGTTCGATTTTCGGTCAGTCGATGCACACGAAATTTCTAATTCGTTCATTTGCGTTTCAACTTTAAAAAGTTCTAAAAGTTTCTTGTAAAGAGTCACCATGCGGAAGTCTGCCCGCTTTCGCGTAGGGTAACGTTGAAACCCCTATCCGCCCCATTACAGGACGGCATTCGCTTTTTCCGCATTCCTGTGCCTGCATCCCGTTCGGCCTTCCTTACGGTCGGCTTACCTGTTTTCGTAGGAGAGATACAGGTTTTCCATGTTCCGTGTAAGTGACAAAGAGAATGGGTTAGAATCTGTCATTCCGCCGGCAGCAGTGTGGTTCGTGTAACCCCAGACTGGAGAGGGTTATCCTCGCTGCACCCGTTTCCGGGCTTGAGCCTGTCAGTATCGTTTGGCTCATTCAAACTAACGACGTTTAGCGACAGTTCACATGTGTTATTCATACCATTCAAGCCAAGCTCCCGCGCCGTCTGATACTGACGACGATTGTTTTCCCCTCACGGTTCAAACTGCCCCTTTCGGGCGGGCTACCTTGTCTGGGCAGCTTAATACAATTAAGGTGCATCTGCCCATAGGCTACTGCTGACGAAACAGCAGGTTTAATCTTTGTTTTATGTCATACTCGATGACTTAAATTATTTGTTAAACAATCACTTACACGACATCATGTCGCACCCAGTCCTGCTTATGCACGACGCAGAAGTCCGGCAGCACCTTGATAGCCTTGCACCAGCAGCCGTGTATTGCCTCGTACTCCGCGCCTGTCACGGTATAAAGCTCCGGCAGTTCCACCTCGAAAGCCACCGTGATGTCGGCGTCTTTGGAAATGATGCAGCCATGCTCCACCGACAGCAGCGGGAACTTGTTTTCCAGTGTTGTCATTTTGGATGTATTTCTCATGTCGTTTCTTCCTTTCGTTGCCGTTTGAATAATCGGGTGATCCGCCGCCGGTTGATAAGGTATCGGGGATGGCTCCTTGCCGCTCCCAATTTCATCAGCCCGTGTTCGCCGTACCGGGCGTTCAGCGCGAAGGTCTGCCATACGAGGACGGAAGACGATGCCGCGCCGAAGCCGATACATATCCACTGGTCGATGCCGACCATGTAGAGGATGACGAACAGGACGAAGAGAGCCAGCAGACCTCCGCAGAAGATGAAGAGGTACTGAGCCTTTAGACCCTTGAACTCAACCGGACGGCCGATACCCTTGTTTATCGGGTATTCAGCCATACATTGTTTATTAAAGGAAGAATGAGCGCAGGATAGTCGCAGCGACAATCAGGAAGATACAAGCCCCGAACCATGAGGCGGCTGTCTTGCTCGTGTCGGGGTCGCCGGACGAGAACTTGCCATAGACTTTCACGCCTCCGATAAGACCGACCACCGCGCCGATGGCGTAGATTAATTTCGTGCCGGGGTCGAAATACGAACTCACCATAGAGGTGGCTTCGTTAATACCTGCCAGACCGTTTCCTTGCGCAAATACGGAGGCGGTTGCGGCAATCATGAGTGCCGCAGAGATGATGAACTTTTGTCTGATGTTCTTGTTCATAAACAGTTCTTGTTTTGTGCCGTCCAAAGGGTGGATAGTCCTTTTTCGGGCGGTTGATACTTGATTACTTTACTTTGGTTTAGTGGTTGCCCGTTTGTTTCTACGGACTTGGGTGTGTCCGTTGCGGATTGGCTGTACCTTGTACCGCCGTGCGCATGGGTGTCGTCATTTTACGTTTTCATTTCCATTCTTTTTTAGCTGTTATACATAGTTTCGGAAGTCGAACTCCTCGATGTTGTCGGGAATCACGAACACCTTTTCCTTTTGTTGTGTCACGGTCATGTTCACCGTGTCCACGAAAACTGCCATCGCCTTTGCAAGCCTCTCGCTCATTGTATCATCGGTCAGGCGTTCCGTTATTCTTGTGAAAAGCTCTGTCCCGTCCAGTTCCGTCATGACCTTTCCGGCGTGTCGCATTTCCTCATCGGATGGTGATTCCTTCCGTATGGTGCGTACTGCCATGTCAATATCCTCGAAGCTGCTTCCCGAAGCCTGCTTTTTGTCTGGTTCTTCATCCTCCGGTTCATCTTCTCCGTACTCCAGTTCCGAGGGCGGGATGCTCGTGAAGGTTTCATCGAGTTTGTCCTCCGGTACTTGTGTCGGGCGTGAGACGGTTTCCGTGTTTCCGTCGTCAAAAGTAGCCTCTTCCTCCGACAGCTCAATGCCTTTATCCGAAGTGGCGGCTTCTTGCGCCAGTATGGCAGCGGTTGTCCGGGTCGATGCCATCTTGAAACGGCTCTTGCCAATGATGTCCGAGGTGTCTGCGTGAGGTATTTCCTTATCCTTTCCTTGCTCTGCCACTGTACTGTCCAATGATCGCCACAACCCGGCAATATGTCTGAAGAAACGGATGAGCTTCGTGTCCATGATGCGGTCATAAAACAGCAGGAACAGGAACCACACGTTGCAAGCAACCGATACGATTAAAAACGCCTTTGTCATAATCTTACTTTTTGGGCGTTTTCAATCTGTTCCATGTACTGCTGCCCGTATTGCCGGAAATGGTCGCGGAGGATGTTGTCCACGAACTTGCCGATGCTCAAACCGTTTCCCATCCGACTGGCAACGATAGTGACTTTCTCATGAATTTCTCGGCTGATGTATATACATTGCCGCGTTTTGATTTCCGATGCTTCCAAGAAAACAGAGAGCGGCTTGCCCCTGCCTTCATCCTTGCGGAAGTCGCTGCCGGTCTTTTCCTGACCGTATCCGTTTGCACACTTTGCTGCATTGGCAGCGGTTCTTTCACTCTTTCCTGTTTGCAGGCACTCAGCCTGACGGTTCTTCTTTGTTCTTTTCATACTTCTTTGTTGTTTTTGGGGTATTTATAAATTATAGGATTCCATGTGCCGTTTGAACGATTCGTCTATCTCGTCTTGGAACAGCGTGAAATGGTGTGTCAGCACGTTGTCAAGAAAAGCCGCGATAGTCACCTCGTTGCCACCGATTACATGAAGCATCTTCTGTATGCGGTCGTGGTACTCCTTGCGGATATAGACCTGCTTGCCGAGTCTTGCCGTGACGTTGGACCCGCATATGAATACGGTGTCATAATCCAATTTTTCCGGCTTGCTGTTCCTGCGCCTGCGTTCCGGCTCCTCTTTGGAGTGCGAGGCAGGTGGAGAAACGGCTTCCTGTATCGCTTCTTTCGGAGGTGGAGAAGTAGCGTTTCCGTCCGTGCTTCTCGCTTCCGGCGGAATGCTTGTATCGTCCAGTCGAAACGAGTTGATTACGGCTTCGCTGTCGATGTCCTCGATTCTTGTTTTCTTTGCCATGCCATTCAGTTTTTGATGATGCCGAGAATCTCATCGACGAGTTTGTCGAGGTTGCTGCCGCGTACCAGTATTTTGTCCGCCGGAAACGCCGTGGAGCGGAATACTGCCTTGCGTTCTGCCGCCGTCTCCTTGCGGAAACGCTTGCTGTCCGGCAGATGTGTTTCCAGAATGGACAGGGCGAACTCGGCACAGACCTTGTCGTATGCTTTGTAAAGTTCCGTCTTTTCGCGCCCGTCCACCATGTTCCACACGAGGTAAATCCCTTTGATACCGGACTTGCCCGTGCTTATCATCTGTTCGTTGATAACGGTGGCGAACTTAATGGAACTCTCCATCACCACACGGTCGGCGATGATGGGCGTGAAGATGTAGTCCATTTTGGAAATGGTCTGCACCACATCGGCATTGTTGATGGTTCCCGGCAAGTCGAAGAACACGAAATCAAGGTCAGGCTGCGCTGCCACCAGATTTTCGGCAGTCTTTACCGCATCTTCCGCACGGCTGCATCTGATGGTGTACGGGTTCTTCTTCAGCCGTTTGAGCTGCTCATACGCCATCACCTTGTAATGCCCGTCCTCCATGACAGCTTTCATGTCGCGCTTGCGCATGTCATGGATACTGTACTGTGGAAAATCGCAGTCCACCACGGCTACGTTGTAGCCTTTCACATAGTGCAGGTAGCTTGCTACAAGCACCGTCAGGGTTGTCTTACCCGCTCCACCTTTCTGCGTGGAGATTGCCACATAAGTTGCTTCTTTCATTTGTTTGATAATTTATTTGGTTATACATCTGTCCGGTGGCGGTAGCGTATTGCCATTAGTACGTACGCACGCGCTCCCATTCATTTATTTATTCACTCCTTAATCCGGCTGTGCCTATGGGTAATCATCGGTTTGTCCAACCGCCCATGCTTTTATCCGTCCGCATGGACGTGTGCTTGGAAAACTGTCTGAATACATACACCTGTTTTCAACCGTTTGGATTGATGCCCGGATTGGTGTCCGAACATCCGGCGGAAGGAGTGTATTTTCAGTCCCACATCCGAATCACGCTGCAAATAAACAAGGATATTTTGGAACTTGTATTACTTCTCCGGCAAGTGGCAGCACGTTGCGTCGGTTGGCACTGATTGTCCGGGTCAAGCCCCTGTCCGATACCGCTTTAAGGGCGTAACTTTGCACCCGAACGGCAGGGTTCGCCGCAGGTGGCGCAGCCCGGAGTTTGAAAGGCATTCCCCCAATCCGTCCCCGACGGATTTTTATGTTCACCTGAACATAGCAAGGTATGTTTTCAGCCGCTCAAAA
>NZ_JAHQUN010000094.1:0-7150 GCF_019052485.1 Bacteroides sp. MSK.20.82 | reverse complement strand
AACAGTAACATTAGGGAAAAAAATAAAAGCACTCTTTTCATATCATTATCTGTTTGTAAATTCATATATTCCTTTTTTCTTTTTTTGTTCTTCTACTCTATTTCTGATGGTTTGAATTATATCACTATTAGCTTTAAGACCATTCATCAGTAGTTCTGGTGTTGATTTATCGCCAGAATAAATGTAGATATTGGTGTTGTTTATTAAAGACTGGATAAAACTTTGCTTTTCTTCATAATCATATACCCGATATAATTCTATGTAGTTAATCCTTTTTGAAAGCACTCCTTGATATATTTTTATTTGCTCTCTAGTTATAATCCATTTTGTACAAAGTAACATTGAAATATATCTGTAGAAAATTATAAATATCAACAATACTAATATCGTTCCACTGATAAATTTTAATAATTCATGTTCTCTTATATATTTACTAAAAATGAATACGAAAATCGCTAATGTGATTAAAAGGAAATTCTTCATTAACCAATATCGGAATTTAGGCTTTAATATAATATCATCAGAAGCTATGTTTGTTCCATCATTCATAACTTAATACTTTTTTTTTGTTCATGTTGTTTCATTAGAATTTCATTGAAATCTTTTGCTTTTTCTGCTTTATGAGAAATCATAGGAGCTATTATTTTGCTTTTTTCCCTAAAACTTTCTAGTGAAACGTCATTTTTGTTAATAGTGAATTCTCTACCCTTAGTTTTAAACAGCACATCATCTTTATTTTCTTTTATTGTCATTTCTGTATTACTAATGATTCCAGACACTTTAATGTCATACAAATTACCGTTTAAATCATTATCAAAACAGGTATGTACTTTAGCTTGTGGGTATCGCAATAAAGTGTTTTTTATTTGATTAACTGAAATGTACCCTCCTACACTACAAAAAACACTTTCTTCTAATTTGATTTTGTTAGCATTGAGCTGATAGAAGCTCATAGCATCTAAAGCGGATTCTGCAAAGTATATATGTTTTGCCATTTGGGGGTGTGGGCAAAAATCAGCAATCCAAAGCGAGTTACTTTTATCACCTCCGGCAGCCATTCCTTTGAATCCATAGTTTCTTAATTCGTAATTTGTTACTTTGTTGTCTTTATCTTTTGGATTAATATAGGGAAAACCTATATTATAATAATTGCCGTTTCCTTGTAAGTCTTTAACCCTTGTGATAAATGGTAGAAACTTTTCTACGACTTGATGATTTATATTTCTTTCATTTGTGAGAAATCTTAAATCAGCGAGTGTAGTAGGAAATTCTTTATATCTATCTCTGTCAAAAGATTTGTTTTCTGCTTTTACAACTTTGAATGCTTCATATTTAGGACTATAAGGCTCATTTGCGTAATGTCCTAAAATCATATTGATTCGCACAAATGTATTTTGATGTTGGAATTGTGGGAAGTCGTTAATATGATTTTTGATGAACTGAATTAAATCTCCACCTTTATAATTCCTATCATAGTAGTGTTCTTGTACACTATGAGGATTCTTGATGATGATTTCATCCAACTTGTTACCTGCTCCGTCTGTCAGTTTAAAAACAGGCGAAACCTTTCCTTTGCTAATGTCTTGTTTATATCCTAAATCTTCAAGTATTTGAATGATGGATATTTTAGCCTTATAATCGTCAAATGTTAGCATAATATTATAGTTTCATTGTTGGAGTATCATTATTTTTTCCGTAGGTTCTACCATATCCGAGAATAGATGCTTCTTGCTTCGCTGTTGCTTTAATAGAACTATCTATTTTATCCATTTGGGTAGATATTTGTTCTCCGACAGTTTGTTTAGTAGCTTCCCTAGAGCTGGAATATGTTTTTTCTACTTCCTTGTAAGAAGCATAATCTTTAGAAAGTTTATATTTCTCTAAAAAGGCAGCCATTTCGGTGGGTTTATCTTTAAAAATTTCATCAATCCCTTTAGCTCCTTTTTGGGCTACAAACTCTAATCTTTCTTTATCAGATATATATCTTTCTTTCCCTATTGTTTGTTCTTTCTTTTCAGTCGCTTTAATTTCTATAGTATTTGCATCTTTGATTGATAATCCATTTCTGGCATTCAAATCTAGTTTTACTTTTGCAACTTTGTTTAGTTCCTCGTTTACAATGGTAATTTCTTTTCCATTTTTGAGATTTTCTTGCTGCATAGGAGTAAGCTCTATTCCTCCAAGTTTTTGGGGAATATGAATGTCTTTTGCTTTTATTGATACTATCTCATTAGTATCTTTGTCACGTTGGTGCAATGTTCTTTCTCCTTTTGAATTAGTCTTTACTACGACATTATCAGCTTTTAGGGCTTTTATTTCATCCTTAGTAAAGGATAAATCATTTTTTATTTCTTGTCGTTTAGGAATGAGCAAGATAGCAATCCCAGCGATTGGGTAAACTACTGTAATAGCTGCGATTGCTAGTTTTCTAGCATTGATACCATCAATTTTGATGCGTTTACCTTCTTCTTTGAAATCAATTTCGTTGGTTTTTAATTTAGATTTATTTTCAGGTGTATTCTCGGCTGTTATATATTTAAGAGTTGTTGCTTTCCCCTCAAAATGGAGTTTTCCATTTTCTGTTTTATAAGACACTTTTTCATTGTCTAGAAGTGTTCTATTACCGGGAGTATCTTCAATGGAAAAATTTAGCATACCTGTTTTTTTCCCATTTTTGATGTTTGCAATATCTTCGGGGCTTAAATTTTCCGGTTTAACTCCTACTTCATTAAACTTGTTCCAGTCTATATCAACATATGAACCTTTACCATCTAGGGTTTGGTTTTGTTCATAAGCATATCGATAAAGGTCTTCTCCTTTATATGCAATTTTATTTTCAAGGTCAATGACTGTAAATCCGTCTTTATATCCTTCATTCTTGTTAGTACCTTGTTTTATATCATCCCATTTTATAATTGCAACATTATGGTTTTCTCGTAAATATTGGCTATATTCTTGGAAATTATTGCTAGCTTGTTCTTTATCAAAGAAACTGATTATTCTTTCTTTAGATTGCTCTAATAAAGATTCTCTATTATCTCCTAAATTGCCAAGTTTAAGTGTATTCAGTGGATAAGTATATGTTTCATTACCTTTGGAAAAGGTAATATCACCATTCCGATATTCTTCTGAATATCCAAGAATTGCTGCTATTGCTCGGAATTGTCCGGCATTTTCATAACTATATTGCAAAGCTTCAAATTTTTTCTTTTCTTCCATTTTATAATTTGAATTTATGTTCTACTTTAGATTGCGATTCATTTCCAAGTGTTGTTTTTTGTCCTTTCATGTATTCTATATATTCATTTCTGTTTTTATCAGTATGAATAGTTCCTATAATTTGTGGGTTATGCCGGTCATAAGCTATTTTCTGTTTCTGCTCGAAGTCTAGGAATTTTATTCCTCTTGGATTATTTAAATCTAATCTTATGGCAATTTTTTCTTTGTCAACATTCAAAATTAATTCCTTACCTGATTTTAGAGTTTCCTTTTGTTGCTTATCCAGCTCAACACCTTTTATGTTTGAAGGTATTGAAATACTTTTGATTTTTGTTTTAAGCAATTCGTTTGTTTCAGGGTCTAATTGTACGAGATATTTTTCATTGTTAATAGTTTTTGTTATTATCTCGTTATCTTGAAGTCGTTCTAACTCCTTTGGTTTAAGGTTTATATCATTCATTATTTCTGGTCTGACTGGATGAACTTTAACGCCAGCATTGTTGCTATCTTTCCAGTACAAACTTATTTTTCCTTTCATACTTATTTCTTCTCCATTATTATCGTGAAAAGAAAGGTCTAGTAAACTGGTTCTCTTTCCAGATAATAGAGCTGTGATATTTGCCTTATCCAAAGACCATATCTGTTTTTTTGATATTCCTATTAGTTCTAATTCTTTATATGGAATATCATTTTCATTAAAAATAGCTTGCTTTTTATCCATGTAATGTATATTTTTGCCCAAAAGTAATAAAAATATCAATATGAAGAATAAATTTATCATGTTTTTTACTTATTCATTGTTTTTTTCAGTGAATGGCTACTGTCAGTTTAATACGGTATTACAGAAAAAGGATATTCCTAAAGCGGAACCTGTATTAGCAACGACAGAAAATAAATTGATAGAAGAAAAAGAAAAGGCTGTTGTCGTCAATGATGCTTTGACTACAGAACGACTTGCATACTGGAAGCAAAGAAGGTATTTATCTTTGCCCATTGATTCAATGGTGATAACTTCCCATTATGGTAAAAGAAAAGACCCATTTACTGGAAAAATAGCAAATCATAGAGGGATAGACCTTAAAGGCAACAACGACTATGTTTATTCGATAATGCCGGGAATGGTTGTAAAAACAGGAAAAAATAAAGGGTTGGGCAATTATGTAGAAGTGCGTCATGGTGATTTTACTTCTATCTATGGGCATTTATACAGTGTGCTTGTAAATGCGAAACAAGCTGTTGAAGCTGGGCAACCAATAGGCATTAGTGGAAGTACCGGGCGCAGCACAGGAGAACACTTACATTTTCAAATGGAATACAAAGATAAAACTATAGACCCTAAGCCAATTCTTGATTATATTAATGAGGTAATCAGAACCGTTAAAGGACAAATTTCACAGCAAATAGATAATGAATTAAGACGCAAATAAATAGAAAAAGAGGATTGGAAAAGCCAGTCCTCTCTTTTTGGAAGAATCAGAAGAAACCTTTTTTTAATCCTTTTTCTTGTCTTTGAACTTTTTCTAGTGAAGATTGAAGTTGTGACAGAGCTTCTTTCATTCCTTTTTTTACTTCAGGATTCGTTACGGATTCAATAAGCTCTTTTCCTCTTTGAATGTTAGTGTTAAGTATTTCTTTATTCTTCATCTGTTTTGAACGACTTTCATCTATAAAAATAGATGGCATACTTTTGCAACTCCATTCACCATTTACTAGATTGAAATCTTTAATTCTTTCTTTCGCTAAGTAGGTGTGGATAGAAATCTTATCTACAGCCTTATCACTGTATAATTGATTTGCAGATTTCATTAGTCCATTTACGGCTTTGTTATGTGAATCAATATCGGCTAATCGTCCTTGTCCTTTACTTAGTACTTCTTCTTGATACCTGTTGTAAAGTCCTAGTTGGGTAAACTCCTTGGGGGCTGCAATAATATATGCTTCAACTCTAAATCCTGCATCTTTAAATTTTTGTGCTGTCTTTAAAGGTACATCTGGATTTCTCATAGTTCCTTCTATAATAATATTGCATTTCCGTTTAATGGCTTCTTCTATTAGTTTTTCTGTAAAAACGCTAGAAAAAATCTGGGTTTCAATGGGGTATTTAATAGGGTCTTTTATTAGTTCCTTATTGGGGTGAAACTGTCTGTAAAGGTCACCATTAACAGTGAGAAAATCTAAGTTAGGATGGTCTTTCTTTGCAACATTTATAAGAGTGCTTTTTCCGCAAGCTGGTTGTCCACCTAAGATTATAGCAATAGGCTTTTGTGATGATATATTGATGTCCTCAAATAAGCCATCTTTTTTTTGTTCAAAGATGGCTTCTACTTCATAGCGTTGCATAATATGCTTTCAATTTAGGTGCGTAATAGTTTTGTATCTTATCCATGACTGATAAGCGCACATTTTCAGAAACTTCAAACTGCAACAATCCATTTGCTATTTTTTCTTCTGTGTTGAGAACAGAAAGTTCTTTTTGCAGTATTTTTTTTCTGTTTTCATCCTTCTCTTCTGATATTTCATCTATCTTCATCATGCGGAGTGTCCCGATAATGTCGAGCGCAACATCCAAGCTCATTTCTTTATTCATGGTTCATTATAGTTTTATGATTTATACTTCAATAGATTCTGTGAATTTTAATAATGGAATAACTTTCACTGTATGAAATGAAAGTTGGTTAAAAAGCTTATGGGTCTTTAGCATTTCAATCGCTGCATCAGCCGTAACAACACCTTGTTCATAAAGCCGGATTGTTGCATATAACTGGTCATTGGCAACGGGTCCCATTATTAAATCATAGCTGTTTTTTCCTTTTCCTCTACGGTTATTAACTACAAACTCCAGCCACTCTTTTGTAGCCCCATCAAATCGAAGGACTGAAAACTCTCTATCAAGAATATTATCGGGGACTTCATAAACTGAAACGACCGCTTTTTTACCATGTTCCCGATTTCTTTTGAGTATTGCCCACTTCTTAGCCTGTTCAAAATTAGTTGTCGTATAGAATCCTTTTCCAAAGTCAGTAGCTTTACGCCCTTTCTGTATATTAGGGGATTTGACGGTAACTGTTGAGCCGTGATATAGTTTCATGCCTTTTTATTGATATAAGTTATTATAGTATCTAATATATACTCTGTATCTTGTGTGTGCAGCATTTCAAAATTTTCATATAGAAATTCAAAAACGCCATGATTGGAAAACAGCAAAAGAGTTTCTTTAGCACTTATATTTTTAGTTTCCCTGTAATTTTCAGCACAAAACATTTGAAAAAGCAATATCTTTGGATTGTCCTTTTGTACTTTCTTCTGTTCTGTTTTCTCTTTTTCTAATGCTTCATAAAGTGATAATGTACTTGAATACCATAGTTTTGTATTCTCGTCCAATAATGCCTTGTACAAATTGGAAGAATATATATAGTATAACGCATCTTCTAAAGGTAGCGTTTTTCTTTTCATGACTGTATCAACCAATTCTCTCATAACAAATGGGAGCATAGCCGAACCAAGTTCATTTTGATATGTTTGATTAGTTTCCATAACTATTTATTTTCTAATTTTATATAGCTATCTTGCTGATGTCTTTAGCAAAGATAGAGAAAAAACAATCATCATAGACCTATTGTATTGATTAGTTTGTAAATAGGTTCTTTGTATTTCTTTAGATTTTTAATTTGTATAACATACTTATTGATTCCTAACTCATTAAAGATTTCTGCGTACATTTTTATTATGGATTTTCTGTAGTAGATGGTTAATCCTACTATTGCAATGCAAATAAAAATCAAATAGACTAGTTCACTATACGCATAGATTGCTAATACAAAAATTCCACCCATAGCCCATAAAAAGCTACTTAAAAGAAATCTTAAGATATTCATAATTTTGTTTGCTGTTCTTTATACTGGCAGCCAAACCAGCTTTAAAGGTTTGTTTA
>NZ_JAHQUN010000093.1:0-7471 GCF_019052485.1 Bacteroides sp. MSK.20.82 | reverse complement strand
TCTAATTTTTGGGCGTACTCTTGGCTTATCGCTATGGTGGTAAGCGGTGTTTTCCTCTTTTGCTTGCTTTCTTGTCCTTTTTCCATTGTTGTAAAATGCTATATTCTGTTGCAAAGGTAGTTATAAGTTTTGTTATTGCAGCTTATCGCAAATGTTATTGCAATTTATTGCGGTTATAGCAAAATAAATCACTCTGTTATTAGCTGGAAGTCATGGTAAACGCCCCCTTTTCTTCCGCAGGCTTCCGGACATGGTTCAGTGAATATCACTGTTACGAATATTGCCCCGGCGAACTTCTCTATCTCTGTAACCATTGCCCGTAAATCCCTGCCATAGCCGTTAATTTCGGCTGGTACGATAACTTTATCACCTGTTTTCATACTTGTATTTTTTTATTCTATTCCAAAATCTTCCATTAAGCAAACCCGGATGATAGCCCCTATCTGTTTGGCTGGCTTGTCTATATATTGCTCAAACTTCTTTTGTATCTTTTGCGCCACCTGTACGGCTATTTCCGGGTGTAACTGTACGGCGTTCACTACACGCTTAACATATCCTTTGTCACTTTTGGAGAACCTCGAAATAGTGGTTGTTATGTAGATGATCGCCTGTTTGGCGCTTTCGTATTCCAATAGCTTTTGTTGTTCGGTTTGCCTTGTGTAAACGTAAAATTTGTATTCGGTCACTTCCTTGCCTTTGTAGCTCTTTGGTTCGAACTCGAAATATAAATCGCATTGTCCGGCATTGTACAACTCCCGGAGTTCCTTTTGCGGATCGTCAAGTACACGCCTTTTGAAATCGCATCCCCGTTTGTATTTCTTTTCCAACATGAACATTTCCCGGAGCTTTTCGACTGTGTAGAAGAAGAACCCGGCGTTTCGGTATTGGCAGCACAGTTCGTAAAACCTTTGCGAGAATGTGCTTTTGAGTGCGATTGCTACCGTCATGGAGTAACTCGTGAAGTTTTGGGCGAGTTCCACGTAATAGGGTAGTACCTCTTTGGAAACTTGCACCTCAAAATACGATTTATTTTTGATATGCTTGACGTAATTGACAAAACCGATACTTAGCCACATCTTTTCGTTGTTAATTTCTATATCGCGATTTCTAAGCCGTTTTAGCGCATCGTAGATGTTTTGCATCTTGGTATTGTCACCGCATTTTTTTAGTTCTTCCTCGTGTATGGTGATAATCAGATCATCGAATAAGTCCCGTCTGCCGTTCTCGTTCTCGATGTATTGCGCCCGGATATTTCGTATAATGGAGTATAGGGCACGTTTTTCGATAAGGTCGAACTTGTAGCGTGCGGTAGTCAGCGCATTGTCTTGCGACAGGACTATATCCCTCTGTTTCTTGTCTTTCTTCTCCATGACTTTAATGCTTTTCGCAAAGGAAATATTTATCTACGACAAAAACAAATATTTGACGTAGAATATTTGTCGTAGATAGCCGTTTTTTTCGGAAATTTGTCGTAGATGCTCGGAAATTTGTCGTAGATGCTCGGAAATTTGTCGTAGATGACCTTTGTAAGATATTATAGCACAATGTGTTATGCTATGCCATAAAAGTAACTAAAAAGAAACTAAAAATTACCGTAAAGCAATGGAGTGTTTCTTTTTTGGTTTATAGAGGTCGCTTCGCTCCACTTTTCAGCGTGTTTTTTGATACGACGAATTTCCGGAGAATGGGAGAGAGTGGAAACAGGTAAAGCCAAGTGCAACGGATTAGGAAGATTTTCTGGCGTGTTAAATTTTGTATAAATGTGACTTTAAATGTATAAAACGAGAAGTTTCCGGGAGCGAAAACGCATCCCGGATTTAATGTAATTTTTTGTTGTATAGTTAGTTACCATAACGCAACTTTACCCATGCTTCCGATTTCAAGTTTAGCACTTATCCCCATAGCCTTAAAAACTCTTGCAATGGTGGAAAAGGTTAAATTCTTACCGTTTTCAATTCGGGAGATTTGAGCTCGTTGCACTCCTATCAGATTACCTAATTCCTCTTGGGTTAAGTTCTTTGATTGGCGAGCCTGTTTAATGGCTTCACCTATCAAAAAAGAGTTAAGTTCTTCTTCGTAGGCATCACGTTTGGGAGTACCTTTTTCTCCGATGTATTTATCCTCGATTTCTTCGAGTGTATAAAATTTCTTTGCTTCCATACGCTTTATCTTTTTGAATTAAAATAATCTTTTCTAATCTCTTCGGCTTTGGCTATTTCTTTGGGAGGTGTCTTTTGGGTTTTCTTGATAAACCCATGTGTTGCGATTACCAGAGTGTTTATCTTATCGTCCTTATCCCAAAAAGCAAGAAGCCTGTACTTGGTTTTGTTATAGAACGTTCTGAATTCCCAAATATCCGTATCATCCAATTTCTTGAATAAATCTGGATCAAGTACAAAGGTGGATTTACGAATATTGCTAATGATCTTCTCACGTACCTTGTTGGGCAATCCGTCTAAAAACTCTTGGGCTTCGTTGGATAATTTGACCTTGAATCTTGATTTTGCTTCCATATAAAGTTTTTTAGTGTTGCAAAGATAATATTTTGTTTCATTATATGGAAACAAAATATATTTATTTTATGCAGCCTGTTGTGCCGTTTTAATGTGTTTTTTTGTTTGTGGAATAGGTTCTTTCTTAGTGCCTCGCTCCGACTTCTCCCCGTCCCCCTTGTACGAGCTTTCGCCGTACCGCAGGGGAGGGTGTTCTTTCGATTGCTCGGCAGTCGAAAGAACAGCAAGAGGAAACCGGGCTTTGCCCTGTTTTTCCTCTTGCCCTACGGGGTTACGGCTGAATATCAGCCGTTTAAGTTTTTTAACCGCAATTAGTTTGAAATTGTGGTTAAAATCATACCTTTGTAAATCAGAGATTTAATAATATAATTAGCAATTAAAACAGCAATTGTATGGATAAGGAAACCACTACTTCTGTCACCATTGACCGAAAAACGTTTGCCCGGCTTGACAGGCTGGCAAAGTCCAATAATGTATCAAAGAAAGACTTCCTTTCCTGTGCGCTGGAGTACTTCGAGAAGTACGGAATCAACCCGGTTGAGCATGAGAGTCCGGCAAAGGAAATGCAGAAACTTATCAAACGCTGTGATCAGGTGATAGCGTTCATCAGGAAGCAGGAGCAGGATTTCTTGCGTCCGGCTTGTGAAGCCATGGGCAGTACAAGCATGAGAGTGACCATGAGTATGGACTCGATACTTACGGAAAAAAAGTTCAGCCAATACCAAAAGGACAATGACCTATTCATGCGTGATCTTGCAAGCCTTGCCGGGATAAGGGAGCAGGCTTTGGACCGGACGGAAAAGGCAGTCGGTCAGTCGAGGGATATGCTTCTGAAGAACCAACAAGCCATTTATGCAAGGCTGGACGCTGTGACGCAAAGGCAGGAGAAGATCTTCTCCTATATCGCAAGCTACATCGATGCGAAAGGAAAAGCCGGGCTTTTCGATGATATAAAAGCCTTGTACAAGGACGAGAAGAACAAAAGGGAAAAGATATGAACGTGAAGATACAGGGAGGCGGTAACGGCACATACGCCAATACAGGCAGTTGTGTTGCGGTGACGAACTATCTCCAGCATGAGGATTTGGAGAGGATGAAGAAAGGGGAGGAGGTGCAGCCGTTCTTCAACCAGTTCCGGGACTACGTGAGCTCAAGGGAGGTCACATTCAAGATAGACAACAACAAGGCTAAGTTAAGCCAGACTGACGCAAAGTTCTATGTTATTACCGTCAGCCCTTCAGAGAAAGAGCTGCGCTGCATGGGCAGGACTCCGCAGGAGCGTGCGGAAGCCTTGCAGTGGTACATCCGGCAGGACGTGATGAGAAACTATGCGGAGGGCTTCGGAAAAGGCTTGAGAAGCGATGATGTGGAATATTACGCAAAGATCCATTTCAATCGGGACGGTGACAGTGACAGCGATATGCACGCACATATCATCGTCAGTCGGAAAGACCGGAGCAACACCAAAAAGTTAAGCCCTAAAACGAACCACACCGGAAAGAAGAACTGCGGCAACGTGAAGGGAGGTTTTGACCGGACGGATTTTTTCCGGAAGTGTGAAAGCTCTTTTGATCGGCGCATGGGGTTTGACCGGGAGCCGGAGGAAAGCTTCGACTATCTTAATGCCGTCAAGAACGGAAGCCCGGCGGAAATAGCCCGGCAGGTGGAACGTGCGGAACGCATCAGAAAGGAGAAATGGGACAATCTCAAAGCGGAGCTTCAATCCCGGCAGGAACCGGAGAAGTCGAAAATTCAGCAGGTGGAAAAAACGCCGGACATCGAGCAGCCTATTCCCAAAAAGAAGCAGCAGGAGGAAGATCTGGAACTCCTGAAGAAGCCAAAAAGGAGCAGAGGTTTCGGAATGGGCATGTGATTTTTCTATTTTCCGGCACCGTTTATCTCGCTTACCGCAACATACGTAAGAAATGGACCATGCCCATAGCCAACTGGGCGACCATCGCACAACAATTAGCGGAATCCAAAATTTGCTAATACTTTATTTATTTCTACCTTTATAGCCATTAATAAAACAATAAAATTTTATTCATGGAAAAGCAAACAGCAGTTAGAGAAACTTTATTAAAAGAATTTGCCAATTGCAGTGATAAACTTTTCACTTTAGGAATAATTCGTACAGATAGCTTTACTGGAGAAATAGGAGAATTTATTGCCTCCAAGTATTTTAAACTAAGTTTAGCTGGTAAATCCACAAAAGCATACGATGGAGTATGTCCTAAAGGCTATAAATATCAAATTAAATCTAAAGTTATATCTAACAATAATCTTACTCATCATATTTCTAATCTAAAATATCAAGATTTTGACTATCTCGTAGTTGTATATTTTGATATATATTACAATCCTATATCCATATTAAAAATCCCTTCTAATAAAATTAATACGGAAGAATACATTATTGGCGCTTCTTCTGTGCATTCATTTTCTCAGAATATAGCTCGATTAAAATTACTTCAAAAAGAACAAGTCGCTATCAGAAATTTTGCTCAAAGTTACTTGAATTTACAAAAAGAAGGGATTATTAGAAGCCGTAAAGTAGTAGGGGATATTGGAGAATATTATGCTTGTAAACGCTTGAACCTAAAATTATCTAGCAATAAGAATGAGAAGGGACTGGATGCAATAGGTCAAGGAGGATTAACTTTTGAAATCAAAACAAGGCGAGTATATGATAGTGAAAGACGGACTTCTGAAACAAGAAGAATAAACAATCTAATAGGCAAAAATGCAGATTATTTAATTGTGGTAACTTTAAATCATGCCTTTGAATGTTCTGGAATGTGGATAATGCCAATGAAAAATATAATTAATCCTAAATCAGCCAATCTTAAGATTGTTAATACAACAAAAGGAGTAAAGAATTTAGTACCAAGCCAAATTAGTTGGTTAAACACTGGCGAGAAGTTTGTATCATTTAATTGCATGGATAAACAAAATAACTCTCAAGTGGAAGTCACAAATTCTGATATTAAGGGAAACAGCAATAAAATGCGTATTATTCTAATTATAATCATTATCTTCGCTATAATATGTTTGGTTGTGTGATTATTAATCTCAATTCTAAATATTTGTTAATATGATTTTACCAACAATGACATTGACCGAATTGGCAAAGGGAATTCAGTCTGATTACAAGGAAGTCCATGCACGCTGGACTAAATTTAATCCCAAATTCAATAAAATGAGATTGAAGCAAACATATTATCCATGGATATGGAATACAGAGATTATTACAAAGAAAAATAATAAATGGTTCTTCAGCTTTTATGCACAATCTAAAGAGGATGCTAACGTTGTAATTCCTCATGCCTACATTACTTTTAGGTATGGAGGAACTACATGGGCAGCTTATCCGCTTAAAGGGACAAATGTGTTACTGATTTTTTCTTCCCATTTCTTTAAACGTTACATTGAACGTTTCTTGGAACTAAATAAGGATGAGAAGCAATACACATCCCTTGATATAATAAAATTATTTTATTTACGCAATAACCACATTGGATGTATAAAACCTGAATTAGAAGATTTAGCTAGAGGTTTCTGTGAAGATGGAATGATTTTAGGTGAATGGATTTCTGAATCTGCTGCATTAATCAAAACCTTCTTATCTCGCAATGAACTAAAAGTAAATCAATATACAGAGTATTACGATATGTTTCATAATTGGATTATCCAAGATATGTTCTTAGCTCACAAAGGATATTCTCTCTCATCTATGGAAGAATTTGATAATTTACCAGATTCCTACTTCTCGCCTAAAGAATGGGAAAAATTTCTTAAACTAAGAGGTAATGAAATGTGGATAAATATAGCCATTGAATGTAGCGAATTTAGAATTGAACATAAAGAAGAATATGAAAAATGTTCTAATATGCTTCAAGCGATTATGGACAATCGTTCTTTAGAATAAAAAGTAACATTATGATTACCCCAGAAGAATTAATACAAGACTTAATAGATTTTTATGGTTATGAAGTGGACTTGTCGTATGCGATTAACTACATAGACATGGTAGGTCAATATGCCTCAGTTAATGGTTTTCATCTTTGGTTGCAAGATTTGTTAATATGAATGATACAAGTCCTTCAACGTTTTCGAGGATAAAACCAGCAGGTTCCTTTTTCTTTAAAATTCTTTCAACATCAAAAAACAAAGTACCACGTGTTTCTGTAAAGCCCAATCTTTTTCCGCCGCCGGAAAAAGATTGGCATGGAAAACCTGCACAACAAATGTCAAAATCTGGAATTTCTTTTTCATTAACTTGTGTAATATCTCCGTTTATTAACTCGTTAGGATGATTTTGTTTTAAAACCTTTATGGCATGTTTCTTGATTTCAGAAGTAAATACACACTCTGTTTTATAACCAGCTTCGTGTGCGGCTAATTCTAAGCCACATCGAATGCCACCAATTCCAGCAAAGAGGTCTATAAATTTAATAGTTCCTTTCATTATAATTCGGTGTTTACTTTTATTTTCCCTATTGTTTTTTGTTCGTCACGTACCCGGCACAGTTCCCGGTGTGCCTTTTCCTTGTATTCTAGCAAAGCGGAGTTTTCGGAGCGCAGCCGGGCAATCTCCCGTTCTTGTTCTTCGCTTTTGGCTTCTGCCTTTGCTTTTTCTTCGGCAGCATGGGCGATCAGTTCCGGCGCAGGGAGTTGCTTGGCGGTCTGTTCCCGGACAGTTTGGAGAAGCAGGCGCACCGCTTCCGTTTCCTCGTTGTGTTGTTCCATGATCTTTGCGGATTGTTCCAGCCGCCCGGCAACCTTTTCTAATGGGGAGAGGTCAAATGCTTCACCCCGGAGGTCGAACCCGGTTCTTTGGAAATAATCAACGGACAACTCAACAAATTCTTTGCGGGTTATGCCCGTACCCTTTAAATATTCATCTAATTTTTGGGCGTACTCTTGGCTTATCGCTATGGTGGTAAGCGGTGTTTTCC
>NZ_JAHQUN010000092.1:0-7655 GCF_019052485.1 Bacteroides sp. MSK.20.82 | reverse complement strand
CAAATATAACTCTTCCATATAATTTTGAATCATTGATTTTCATATTTATAATATGTGTTTAATTTTCTGTATCGTAAATCAGCACAAATTATTCGTTTTTCTACATTTATGAGTATCAGCAAACCGTATCTCATAAAATATTATTATAGATGAGTTTCCTTTAAAAAGTACATTCTTTCAAATTTACCCCCTCTCAGAGGCATTTGTAAGGCGTTAAAATCTATAAAATACTTTTTGTAGTAGATAAATCAGTAATCTTCCAAGTCATGAATACTTGCAATATTCATAGAAAGGTATCTCTCTCCTGTATCAGGCAATAATACTACAATCCTTTTACCTTTATAATTGCAGTTTTGAGCTACTTGTACTGCAACAGAAACAGCTGCTCCTGAAGAAATACCAACAAGAAGTCCTTCTTTCCTTGCCAAATCTCGCATCATTTTAAAAGCATCATTATCATTTATCTGAATTATTTTATCAATATAACTCCTCTCTATAATTTCAGGTATAAATCCTGCACCAATGCCTTGTATCTTATGCGGACCAGCTACTCCTCCAGACAAAACAGGTGAACCTTTTGGCTCTACTGCTATTATTTCTATTTCAGGACTCTTCTCTTTTAATCTTTTACCAATACCGGTAATACTTCCTCCTGTTCCGACACAAGAGATAAAGACATCAAACTTTCCTGCATCTTCAATAATCTCATTTGCTGTTGTCATATAGTGAATATCAGGGTTGGCGGGATTTTTGAATTGCTGTAATATGACAGATCCTTTTATTTGAGAATTTAATTCTTCTGCTTTTGCTATCGCACCTTTCATACCTTCACTTCCCGGTGTCAAAACCAACTCACTGCCGAATGCTTTGAGAAGTTTCCTTCTTTCTATACTCATAGTTTCCGGCATAGTAAGAATGACTTTATATCCTTTTAGGGCTGCAATCCAAGCCATACCGATTCCGGTATTCCCGCTTGTAGGTTCAATGATTGTACCATCTTTTTTTAATTTTCCGGAAGTTTCCGCTGCTTCAATCATAGCATAGGCTGCCCTGTCCTTTACACTGCCTCCCGGATTGAAATATTCCACTTTGGCTATGATTTCCGTTCCGTATTCATCTTTATATATATTAGAAAGCCGCACCAATGGAGTCTTACCTATAAGCTGCAGCAAATTGTCCTTTATATTGCTCATATTTATCAGATTATTTTTTCTGTACTCTTTTTCCGTATGGTTCCACATCTTCTGTTACCCAGAGATTACCCCCGATAACAGCCCCCCTGCCGATTGTTATACGCCCCAATATGGTAGCATTTGAATATACCGTCACATTATCCTCCAATATGGGGTGGCGTGGTATTCCCTTTATCGGATTTCCGTTTTCGTCAGTCGGGAAACTTTTTGCACCGAGTGTGACACCCTGATACAGTGTGACGTGATTCCCGATGATACAAGTCTGCCCTATCACGATACCGGTTCCATGATCTATATTGAAATATTCTCCTATCTCAGCCCCCGGATGAATATCTATCCCTGTCTCAAAATGGGCAAGCTCACTGATAATTCTCGGTATGAGCGGTATCTCCATTTTATATAGTTCGTGGGCAATCCTGTGGTTTGAAATGGCTCTGATGGCAGGATAGCAGGATATTATCTCCCCGATACAGGTCGCTGCCGGATCTCCGTCAAAGGCTGCATGAATGTCCGTTGCCAGCACCCTTCTCATTTCGGGAAGGCTCCGTATGAACCTCTCGGCATACTTTCTTGCCGTCTGGCAGCAGGGAGTTCCCTTTATCCTTTCCTTCATGTTCTCATTTCCGAAGAGCATACCCGCCTGTATCTGCTGCGTCAGGATATAGCTCAGCTTCTCCAGTGTCACCCCAAGATGAAATGTGAGTGTCTGGCTGTTTACCGTATGATTTCCATAATATCCCGGAAACAGGACTGCACGGCAAAGTTCTATTATCTCATGTATGGCTTTACCTGAAGGTATCGGGTCTCCTTCTTCATATTTGATGAAAAGTTCAGGGAATGATGAATGATCCGCCAACTTTTCAACAACTTCTCCGATGTATGTAATATGTTCCATGTGATTATATATATTTAAATCGTAAATATACGTTGATTAAACCTATAATAAAAAGGATAGGTCATATCCTTTTTATTGTCTGCACTGTCTTTAAAATCCCAAAGCCTTGATCATCTTATGGTTCAGGTGTCTGTTCTTGCCCTTGAACGGATAACAGTGTATATGTATGGCAGGATTGAAGTTCATTTCAATGATCGCATAGTTATCCGGTGTGGCAGGAGCATGAATATCCTGTATCATCATATCCAGTCCGGTAATCTTCACGTTCAGAGCTTTTGCAGCTTCCACAGCAATAGCCTTGTACGAATCGTCTATATCGTCTGTAAAATCTATGCTGTCTCCTCCCGTACTGATATTGGAGTTCTCACGAAGATAGACCACTTCCCTCTCTTTGGGTACAGTGTTGAAATCCATTCCCTGCTGCTTCAGAAACATTTCTTCCTCACGCCCCTTTCTGATTTTCTCCAAAGGGGTGCGATATCCTTTACCTCTGAGCGGATCTTCATTCTTCATGTCTATCAGTTGTCCGATATTCAGAACACCGTCACCCGTCACATTTGCCGGAACACGGTGAAGGATACCTACCACTTCATCATTGATGATGAATATCCTGAATTCCCTTCCCGGTATGAACTTCTCTATAAGCACCGTGTTGTCATGCTCAAAGGCTATCTGCAAGGCTGCCTTGAAGTCCGTTTCATCATAGTTGTGCTTCAGTATGGTTATACCCAATCCGAAATTGGTGGACTTAGGCTTGATTACCACAGGTTTCCCTGCATACAGGCGGTAGTCTGCCATACCTGCCTCCGGTGACGTGTATTCATAACCGCCCGGCACGCTTATTCCGGCACGTTCCAGCACCTTCTTCGTTACCACCTTATTTTCCATCATCAGTACAGACACGTATGAGTCCAGAGAGGTCTTGGTTGCCTGCATCACATATTCTTCCTTTTTACCGTCAAACAGACGTATGAAATTTTCCTTACGGTCAAGTATTTCAAAACCTATCCCTTTAAGTATTGCAGCCTTCAGCAGAAGCTGTGTGGACATTTCCATATCCTCCAGTCCATGAAATCTGTGACCTCCGCTTATGGTGGTTTCCCTATACTGTCTTGCCTTTTCCAGATGGAACGGTACAAACCCCACCCTGTTTATGCTCTCATACAGTACCATGCCTATACGCTTCTCAGGATTCTGTACAAGGTACAGATTATGCTGCATCTCCTGACGGTAGATTTCATCGTCAAGCACCCCATATTCTGAGAGAATTCTCTCCATATCTTCTAAAATAGAAGTAGCTTTCTGCTGTACAGTGGTCGAGCAGCATTTCAACTCCTTCTTTTCGTCTCTTCCATAGCATGAAGCCATATCCTGATTACGTGTTGCCCTTTGCAGTTCTTCCTCCGTAAGACTTCCGTTCTCCTCCTTCAGCAGAGAATAGACAAGCAGAAGGTGAGAAAAATAAATGGCACTTGCACATACCCCCGATTTTGTAAACGGGTCAAGATCCACAATTCGTACCTCAATGTAAGAAGGAGAACCATTATCCTTTTCCAGAAACTTGATACGGACCGGAAGATAAAGCTCGTGAGGTCCGTCAATACGGTTTTCCCTTATCAGTTTGTCAATAGACATATTATAGGCTTCAAGTGAGGAATAATCGATGAAGAACTCCTCACGGTTACGATACCCTAATGGACTTGTCCTCAGACTGAGGCTTACCCCACACTTCATGGGCTGCTTTTCTCCCGTTTTAAGCGAAATCACATTCAGGGTTTCTTCTGCAAGCGGAGATTCACCGTACAGCCAGATAAAAAGCCAGCGGTATTTGAGAAAGTTCCTTACCACACGAAAATATACCGTTTCCCTGACCTCCTCCATAGAGCTACCGCAAACACCGCTTTTTAGCAGAACGTCCATCAGTTTTTCCGAAAAAGAGAAATTGAAGTGTATTCCCGAAATAAGCTGCCTTTCCTTTCCGTAGGTTCCGGCAAGTTTCTGACGGTAATACTCCTTGTCCTTAAACTCTCCCGAATAATGTGCAATGGGTATCTCCTGATTCTCCTTCAATACAGGAGGAAGGCTCTGAGGCCAGAGAAGCTCATCGCCGATATTCTCCGTAACCACATCGTGCAGCGTTTCCATAAATCCCAAAGCCTCTCCTACACTTGGCAGCGGCGGAGTTATCATTTCCACCTGACTCTCTGAAAAGTCGGTGGTTATATAAGGGTGCTTCCCCTTGTCGCCAAATACTGCCGGGTGTGGAGTCAGGGCAAGCGTACCGTCCTGATTGACCCTGACATTTTCCTTTTCAAGTCCGAAACACCCCTCTCTAAGCAGATGGCTGTTCTGTTTAAGTATAAAGCAAAAATCCTGTGTATTCATATACTGCTATATTGTATGTTTGATTCTTCAAGTTCCTTTTCCCTTTTTCTATATAATAGATAAAGTACAATGCCCTTTATCACGCTAGTAAGCGATATGCTCCACCAGACACCATCTATTCCCATTCCCATACTTTTGCCAAGCAGAAGGGCAAGAGGTATCCTCATTGTGGTGAACACGATGCTCACGGTTGCAGGATATTTGGTAAGCCCCTGTCCGGTATAAGCCCCCGAAGTGAGTATTTCAAGTGTGGCAAACAGCTGTGAGAAGCCGACTATACGCAGATAGGCACTGCCTATTTCTATGGTGGCAGCCTCCTTCACGAAAAATGACAGTATGGTTTCCGGGAAAGCTAAAAATATGAATGTGGCAGGTATGGAAATACAATATCCAAGCCTGATGCTTGTACGATAGCATTTCCTAATCATATCCGTATTCCTTTCCCCGTAATATTGCCCTATCAGTATGGAGGTTGCCTGCATAAGACCGTTCATAAGAAGAAACGAAAGCGACTCTATCTGAAGACCCAGCTTCTGTGCGGCTATTGCATCTGTTCCCCATATACTTACTATACGCCCGATGGCTATACCGATAAGCGAGAACAAAATACGCTGCATGGCAGGTGCTGTGCCTATTCCAAGTATTTTCCTGAGAAACTTGCGGGGTACCGCTTTTATACTCAAGGTAAGTTCAAGCCTATGTCTGAGAAGATATATCGCATACATCATGGCACCCCACTGTGAAAATGCCGTAGCCCATGCCGCACCTTCCACTCCCAGTCCGAAATAAAATATAAACAGAGGGTCAAGAATGATATTGACGATATTCCCATAAAGTACCGCCCTGAACGAGAACTGTGTCTTTCCGTGTGCGTCTATAATGGCGGTAAACAAAAGGTTCATAAACATGATAAGAACAGTGATACTGCTTATCCTCAGATAGTTCTGAGCCATCGTGTTTACTTCCGGTCTTTCGATATTGAAAAGGGATATAAGAGGCTCTGCCAGCATAAAGACGAACAGGGCATAGAATATCCCCAACACGAATGTACTGCGTATTCCGCATGATATGAAGTGTTGTATTCTGTCCTTCTTTTCAGCCCCTATACTGTGTGAAACCGATACCATGGTACCAATGGTTATCACGCTTATCAAAGACCAACCCAACTTGATATAAAATCCGGCTGTTCCAACAGCATCCACTTCTCCGCTTCCCAATTTCCCGACCCAAAACATATCTGTAATATCGTATGAAATCTGAAGACAGGATGATAATATGATAGGGATTGCTATTCTCAATAGTGATTTTCTTTTTTCTCTTTTTGCTGATGTCTGTTCCATATTTCTAATTTTATATCGTAAAAATACGATACATTATACCAATAAAAAAACTCTTAATCAAATCATAAGAGTTCGGAAAACAGTTTCTTTGCCAAAAGCAGGTTCTCACGATTAATACGATAGCAAACCTTCGGTGGAGCTATCTCACCGTCTATCAGACCTACATCTTTCAGCACCTTCAAATGCTGTGATATGGTAGATTGTGCGATTGGCAGTTCCGTTGTCAAGTCCCCACAATAACAACATGCATTGTGGTTAGCCAACAACCTTACGATTGCTATTCGTGCCGGGTGGCTCAGAGCTTTTGCAAAACGGGCTGCCAAAATATCTTTTTCCTCAAATTCTTCAGCTTTACTAAATGCCATAATATTTTCATTGTTTTATATCGCAAATATACGATATGTTTTTTATCAACTAACCCCCTGATATGAATTTTATGTTTTTTTAATGTACAGACGCACGAAGCCCCCGGAGAGTTACCCCGCCGGAGGCTTTTTATCAGAAGAATTTTCTTGTATTGTTTGCAATCCGTACAAGGCTCAACATTACAGGCACTTCTACCAGAACACCTACCACTGTTGCAAGTGCAGCTCCGGACTGAATACCGAACAGCGATATGGCGACAGCAACGGCAAGTTCAAAGAAATTACTTGCGCCAATCATACCTGCCGGAGCAGCTACGTTATGTGGCAGTCCTGAAGCCTTTGACCAGCCGTATGCAAGCAAGAATATAAAGAATGTCTGTATAATCAGGGGTACTGCAATCAATAGAATATGCAGTGGGTTTACAAGGATTGTTTCACCTTGAAACGAAAACAGAATTATCAATGTGAGCAATAGTCCGATTATAGTAGCATTGTCGAACTTCTTTATAAATACATTATTAAAATAGTCTTCTCCCTTTTTCGATATTACAGTACGGCGTGTAATTACACCACCTGCAAGAGGTATGACCACAAACAAAATTACAGAAAGTGTAAGCGTGTCCCAAGGAATGGTTATTCCGCCAACACCGAGAAGAAAAGCCACTATCGGAGCAAAAGTCACCAGAATAAGCAAGTCATTCACTGCTACCTGTACCAGCGTATAGGCAGCATCGCCTTTAGTAAGATAGCTCCATACAAATACCATAGCTGTACAGGGTGCAGCACCCAACAGTACGGCTCCGGCTAGATATTCACCAGCCAGTGCTTCCGGTATCCACTGTTTGAATATAACAAAGAAGAATATCCATGCTATGCCGAACATCGTAAACGGTTTTATCAGCCAGTTTACAATACAAGTGATAAACACTCCTTTAGGTTTCTTTCCAACATTCTTAATACTCTGAAAATCCACCTTCATCATCATGGGATAAATCATCAGCCATATAAGAATGGCTACCGGTATGGATACATTCGCATATTCAAACTTACCGAGTGTTTCGGGTATGGCAGGAAACCATTGTCCTATTGCTATTCCTACTACAATGCAGATAGCCACCCACACTGTTAGGTATCGTTCAAAAAAACCTATTCCTTTTTTCTCTTTTTCCATATCCTTATTTTTTAGCAGTTGCCACCGCAAGAGCATTTTGGCAATACTTCTTTTCTGATTTCAGTAATGTAGAAACGGGCAAAGGCATTTCTGATTTCGTCACGCACACGGCGAAACTCCGAGTCAATAAACTCCAGTGTACCTGTTGCGTGTGAAGGATCGTCAAAGCCGATATGAAGACGTTTTCCTACTTTTCCTATGAATGTAGGACAGCTTTCATTTGCATCTCCGCATACAGTTATTACATAATCGTCGAGTAGGTCAGCCCCCTTACGGGAGCTTTCCCCTCTAAGAACCGTACGTGAG
>NZ_JAHQUN010000091.1:0-7677 GCF_019052485.1 Bacteroides sp. MSK.20.82 | reverse complement strand
ACTTGCTTCATAAATGCTACTACTTTTAACATTTTAATCACTATTAAATAAATTACGCGATAAATATAAGGGTATTTTCGTAACCAAAGCTATCCGATACACATATATTCATTCATTTTAGAGTTGTCCGGACGGTATGTGAATCAATGACCGGCATGTGAAACTAACAAAAAAGAAAGCTGGTATGTTTCAGCAAGATTCCCCACAAAATATAATTGCAGACAGATAAAATCATCATTATCGTAACAAGCAGACAGAAGATTCATTATCTTTGTGGAGTCGCAAACAACTAATAAACAGAAATAATGACGAAATTTATTAATCCATTTACCGATGTAGGATTTAAAAAAATCTTCGGGCAGGAAATGACCAAAGACTTGTTAATTGATTTCCTGAACGACCTGCTGGTAGATGAAAAACATATAATAGACATAACCTTTCTCGATAAGGAAATACTGCCCGAGTATATGGGCGACCGAGGGGTGATCTATGATATATATTGCACTGCCGAAAATGGAGAGCAATTCATTGTAGAGATGCAAAACAAGCAGCATGTACACTTTCGTGAACGCGCCTTGTATTACCTTTCAAAGACTGTTGCCCGGCAGGGTGAGAAAGGAGCCGAATGGAAGTTTGACCTGAAAGCCGTATATGGTGTGTTCTTTATGAACTTCCGGTTGGACAATTTGCCGCATAAGCTTCGTACGGATATTGTGCTTACAGATCGTGACACGCACGAACAATTTTCCGACAAGCTTCGTTTTATTTTTATCGAGTTGCCTGCTTTTTCGAAGGAGGAGCAAGAGTGTGAAACTGACTTTGAACGATGGATTTATGTACTGAAGAATATGGAAACGTTGAAAAGATTGCCATTCAAAGCCCGTAAATCGGTTTTTGAGAAATTAGAGAAGATTGTAGATATCGCTTCGCTTTCAAAAGAGGAGCGGATGAAGTATGATGAAAGCATTAAAGTGTACCGGGATAATCTCGTGACGCTGGAATTTGCAGAACAGAAGGGACGTGCAGAAGGCAAAGAAGAAACTGCCCGAAACCTGAAAAAGATGGGAGTTTCACTGGAAATCATCTCCAAAGCTACCGGATTGAGCATAGAGAAAATAGAAGCATTATAGTTGTTACCGTCTACCTGTAGAGGAGTGCTCGGTAAATATCCCATATTGTAAGATGAAGATCAAAGGTTAACTTTAAGTTTGCTTTGATCTTTATCTTTCTTATTTAATGTAAGTTTGATATCCCCCCTCTTCCTTTATCGGAAACAAAATTGTATAGTAAAAACAAAAAAAGAGGATGCCACTAGGGAAAAAAGGCGGGCATCCTCTTAAGGGGACAGAATAAGATGCACTTTCACAAGTACGGTCTTACGCTGCTACTCTCCCCGATACAATTTCTTCACATTTAAGTGAAGAAAGGGGTCTATTGCGGAAATACAGACTTTCGCAAGCATATATTTCCTAATGCTCTCACACGGAGGTTCTCGTACAAGTACGAAAAAAAATGTGGGGAACAAACACTCCGCATGAGAATAGGGAATATCTTTTTTAAGAAAAGGATCTTCTTAATGTAGACATCATTCTGCTATACAGATACAAACACGATTTTCTTCCGGTTTCTGATAAGGCTGTACCGTATCTCCTTTATAACTAGTAATAATTCTATCTGCTGCTATTCCTTTAGCTTTCAAGGCTTCTACAACATTTTTGGCACGTTTTTCCGACAAAGTCATATTAATTTTCGGGTTACCGGTTTCTTTGTCGGCATATCCGGTTACAGCAACTTTACTGGTTGGGTTTTTCTCCATATATTTAATCATAGCATCAATCTTTGCCAACTGATCATTTTGCAGAAGTGCAGAGTTTAACGCAAAGAATATATTCTGTTTCATCGGCTCAACAACTACTACAGGTTTCGGTTCCGGCTCTTTTGCAACAACAGGTTCCGGTTTAGGCTGTTCTACGACTGCAGGTTCCGGTTCGTAATATACGGGAGCTGTTTTGGTATAGCTTTTTCCCAGTTTAATGGTCAAGCCAACGAGTGCGTTCAGCTGCCAGTCACAGTTACCGGCTTTCTTTGAGTTGAACTTATCGGATAAAGCGTTGGCGTTAGCTTCGATATTGATGGCCAAGCGGTCATTCAGGCGAAGGTCACAACCCAAGCCAAAACGTCCGGCGACAAGAAACTTGCCTTCTTGCCAGAGATATTCCAGTTCATAGGTGCGGGTGTCGAGTGCATTCGCTTCATCGTTATCGAAACCACGATTGAGCCCTACACCACCAAAAAGGTAGCCATTGAAAACACGTTTCGGGTTGAAGCCACAGAACAAAGTGCTGAGATCAGCCATAATATCAATGTTTCCCTGAAGATATTTGTACTGGTAGGTTTGTTCCGGAGTTACCCATCCACCCTTTGCCTGCCATCCACTACCACCGATACGTGCTCCGAATGCAGGGGCAAACTTATATCCTATATTGATGGCGGCGGCAGGAGACATCAGATCGGTAAACTTGGCTTCGCCTACGGTATGTGCGGCTCCTACTTGTGCCTGGATAAACCAATGAGGTTTGAATACGGTTTTACCTTCTTCCTTGATTTGTCGTTGCTCCTGAGCAAATACTACTGTACCACTCATTGCAAGTATGGCTACTAATAAATTTCTTATTTTCATAATGTTATGTATTTAATGTCTTGTTACAGAAATCTCATACGATATGTCACAACTATATATCAGGCAAATCTTATCACCCAATATATGCTTTGTTATATGAAAAGGGTGCTCTGACTAGAGCAGAGCACCCTTCCTGAAATAATATGTGTCTAAAAATTGATAGACAACATTTTGATCTTTTAGTTCTTCGGATTAACTGTAATAGTCAATGTGGAAGAAAGTGTTCCCCAACCGTAGTTTACAGTAGCAGGAATAAAGATCTTGTAAGCGTATTCAATCGGTGAATCCACATTTACATACTTAACGGTATTACCAACTTGTTCTAAAGTAGTCTTAGCAGGCAGCTTACCACCATTGTATTTCAAGTCTGTAGTAACTTTAGTAATATCAAGTTTCACATCGCTGAATTCTCCATAATAGAACCAGTATTGTCCGAGATTAATAACTGAGCTACCGAATGTAGTCTTAGTCCATTCCCAACATCCTGATTTCTGACCATAAGATTCTCCATCAAATGTAGGCATAGGTGTATGTTCATGCTTTTTAGCAACGTAGTCACCAGGAACAACGACTATTTCAGCCGGAACATAATCAATATTTGCTACATAAGTATATTCTACATGAGAACCCTTTATCACAGGAATTTCCGTAAAATTATAAGTTGAACCGAAGTTTACATATCCTTCAGGAGTTCCCTCACGTTCTTGTACTTCCAGCATAGCCATCGCTTCAGCCTGAGTCAACATTGCACCTACAGAATAGGTTTTTTCTATCACATCCTCGGTAGAAGTTCCCGGTTTCCAATAATTAACCTTAGATGTTCCACTATACATAGTAAGATCTGATGCAGTAACGAAGTCAACTTTTCCATAAGTAACATTCAGACTAGCCGGAGTTTTCACATAGCTATGTTCTGGCACCCATTCATATTCTGTTGTACAAACTTGTTTCCAGTATGAAGAAATATCTTCAGTTTCTACTACACTCGGAGATACAATAGCATTACCGCTCCAATCCATCAACAAGCCATTCCACTGGAAGTTAGCAACATCACCACCTGTTATAGCGTCTGTCAGAGTAACTCCACTAGGCATATTCAAGCTTACAGGACGGATGAAATTAACCATAAATTCATTGACAGTAATCTGATCACCGCTTTCCAATGTATAGATATGTGCAACAGAAGCTTGCAGACCGCCTGCGCTATTCAAAGCAAGCTTAACATCAGCATCATTCTTATCCAATGAGATCGTTTTTCCACTGATCTTAACACCTGCTAAGACTTTGCTTGTAGCAACTCCGTTAGAATAAGTCTTAGTTACAACATAACGGTCTGTTACACAATTTGGAAGTCCTTTTACGTTATATTTATCGTAAGCAAGATTCAGTTCTTGATGGATCTGGCATCCGTCTGCAGGATCTTCCGGAGTATTAGGTACTACAGCATTCACCTTAAAGAACTTCATATCACCATCAATAGTCTGCCAATACAGTTCGTTCTTCACTGCATCTAAGCTAGCTTTCGGCAATTTCACATTTACAGCAAACTTGAATGTGATTGCATCAGGATATTTAGAAGATTGCAGTTTATTCTGAACAGTGATAGTAGCAACAAATTCAGAACCAGTAGCACTAATAGCACCAAGCTGACCGTGTTTGAATGACCAGACAACCTTCTTAGTTGCTGTACCTACTGAAGTAGCACCAGCTACAATTTTCGGGAAATCAACACCAGTTACCAGTTTGCCATTCTTCTTAACAGATGCAACAGCAGTAGAAACATCGTATGTATTCCAGAATGTCTCATGACTCATACCAATATTAGTACCATCAGTTATCTTACGATAAACATTCTCACGGATATATTCTTCTGTAATAGTATATGTTGCTTCTGTATCAGCACATTTGAATACCAATTCTTCAGCCGGATTACCTACCGTGAAATCAGGTTGTTTTTCTGCAGTGAATTTAATTTTCACAAATCCGCGACGTACCACGTTGCCATTTTCGTCTACCAATTCAACTTTCAAGATCGGAGTACGACCAAATGCTTCCGGATTGAAACCTTCTGCCTGGAACAAACCTTTCTCAACATCATTACACTTAACCCATTTCTGCTGATTAGTTTCAGTTTTACCTTCTTCAAGATTAAAATCCGTAGTAGCTACAGCAAATCTGTATGACAGTTTATAGGCTTCAATCGGGAATTCATCATGACCAGTAGATACATTTTCATTATTGAGACAAGTTGCAACCAGTTTTTTCAAGTCGAATACTTGATCATAAGGAGTCTCGTAGCGAGGTTCTTCTTTCGTACAAGCATCGAATGTAGTTGCATAATGAGCAGCATTACCACCTTCAAACAAAGTTTCCTTATCAGCGATACGAACATCTTCAGCAGCCAAAATATTATCATATACAGCTACATACGGAGAAGTAATGACGGCATTTTTCTCATCTTGATCAATTGCATCACCTTTCAGAGTAGCTTGCAAAGCGATCAGATTCGTTCTGTCAAGTTCCGGCTGAGTAGTGTGAGAATTAAGACGAAGAAGTTGGAAGTCAACAGTTCCTGTTGCGGGGTTAGCAACCGGTTCGCCAACAATCTCAACCAACTTACTTGCAGCAATTGCACGAGTTGTTTCAACAACTTCTGCAGTGCGGTCGATATAGCTATAGTCAGCATTTGCCAACTTAAAGCTTGCCGGATTGAAATGATAGCTAGCAGTCGCCAAAGCAGCTGTAGAGAATTGATAGCTCTTTGCTGGGATGCTGGCATTTTCATCTTTCACATCCATTGGAGAATATTGCAAGGAAGTGAATCTTACAGCTTCAATACCGTCAACGAACAAGTCGGGAGCAAGCGAGATGCTTGACAGACGGCAAGTTACCAATGTATGCAGACCAGTCAGGTTCGTATTGATATTTCCAATCTTAGTATTGATTTCTTTAATAGAAGCCTGAATGTCTTTTACATTCTTCTTAATAGCATCCAATTCATCTGTTATCTTTGTTTCCAGATCACTGATAGCGGTTTTATTTGCACCGATCAAATCTTTCAGACCGCCTTTACCATCAATTTCCTTCCACAAAGCAGCCAAATCATCCTGTGCAGCTTTGATATCATCCTGTGCTGCTTTAATATCCTCTGCATTAGCATCAATTTTAGCCTCCAGCGTTATCTTAACATACTCATCGAGTTCTTTCAATGTTGTAGCAAAGTTTGCGTCTGCTGTCTGCAATGTTTCGATAAGGTCCATAGCAGTTTTGATAGCCTCTGTATTTTCTTTCACAGCACCATTTTCCAATGTACTCAGACCAGCTTCGATACCATCGATACGAGCACCAAGAAGTTTTGACGCTTCTTCGAATGCAGTTACATCAAGTTTCTTGTCGATAGCTTCCTGCATTGAGTTTCTCAAAGCTTCCACTAATTTTGTAGCCTCTGCGATAGCTTCAGTTTTTGCTGTAGCAGCAGCAGCTTCGGCAGCTTTCGCTTTAGCCAAGGCATCAGCAGCATCAGCTTTGGCCTGATCACCGGCAGCTTTTGCAGCATCAGCAGCTGTTTTAGCTTCTACAGCAGCAGCTTTAGCAGCATCAGCAGTAGCCTGAGCAGCTTCAGCAGCAGCTTTCAAAGTAGTCAGCTGAGTCTGAAGATCAGTAATAGTGCTTCCGCTTTTGTCAATTTGTTCTTGCAACCCCTTGATGTCATCATCGTAGTCTTTACAAGAAGTAAATGTACCCGCTGAAGCCGCTAATAGCGCTCCAAACAGGACGACACTTAAATACTTTTTGTTCATGATAAAAAAACTTTTAATTTATAAATTAAAAAAATAATAAAAATATTGTTTCTCGTTTTGGATTATGAATTCCCTTACTACATCTCATGTTTTATTCCTTTCATTTCTTGTGCAAACCTCCTTTTCTTAATTTGTTTTCCACTTTCAATTACCTTACACAATATACTTTGAAGCATACAGACTATATTAGGTTTTCCCGTTACTCTGTAGGTAACGGGAAAACCTTTGTACCTGCCCCAGGAGGGTAGTTAATACTGAAAAATCATTTATTGAATGCTGAAACATCTTTACCCCTGCTTCTGAGAGGCGGCAGAGGGGAGGGAAATCTATTATCTAAAATTAAAGGCTACAAAGTCTAATGCTAAGAAATCCGCTGTTTTATTGTGTTATTTGTCTTTTTTTAGTTGTTTATCAGAAAAAATATCATTTTTGTTTGCATGTTTTCCAAAATATCTCCATCTTTGCAACGCTATTTAGCTCCGTTACCTACAGAGTAACAGGTTAAAAATCAATAAATTGCAAAAGACATTGAGCGCTTTATAAAATCCACCACCTTTTTATTGGCTTCATCTATTTTCTTATTCCGAAAGGGCTTGAGATATGTCTCGGTCACTGTGATCGAAGAGTGTCCCATAGCTTCAGAAATAACGCCCGGATGAATTTCGCAATAGTAAGCTGTCGTTGCCCAAGTGTGACGCGCTGTATATGAACTAAGTTTATCCCCCAGTCCTAACATTTCACCTAGCAACATCAGCTGTCTATTAAAGTTGCGGAGAGCCAACTGGTATTCGTGATAAGCCTCCTTTGTCCCTTCCCGGCTATTTAATAACGGAAATAGATAAGGAGAAGAACTGTCACGGTTCATATACCTCTTTAATATGGCCATCGCTTCCGGAGTTAAAGTCACTGACAAAGGACGCCCGGTCTTCCGCCTGCGGTAAGTGATCACATTGTCGTGCAAATCACTTTTACGTAAATAGGCAAGATCGACAAAAGGCAGACCACGGAGCAGAAACATCAAAACGAACAGTTCCTGCGTACGACGCATGTCAGATGTCACGACGGACGACTGCGGCAATTTGGTGAATACTTTCTGCATGTCTTCAGTATCCAATGCACGCTTACGGTCCGCACGCGTGCCAGTATATACAGAACGAAACAGATGCGGTACATAAACAGCCCCACGACAATCTACCG
>NZ_JAHQUN010000090.1:0-8390 GCF_019052485.1 Bacteroides sp. MSK.20.82 | reverse complement strand
TGTCCGACAAGGACACTTCTTGCTATATATACACATGCCGCATGGGAATACATCCACGCCAACCGCCCAGCAAAAAGCCCCGGCGTGTTAGAAAATCCCCCACAGCCTAACAAATTCTACCCCATTTCTACCCAAGGGGATTACACGCCGCAGAAGTCATCCGGGAACATGTCTTCCAGTTCGTCCAAATCAATGGTTTCTTCTTCGGACACCTCCACCCATTCAATGTTTTCTTTCCCTCTTATCGCACATGAGTACATCTCGGCGGCGGCAAGAGAAGAGAACACCTCGTGCATAGGCTCGCCGTTCTCTAACCAGTAAACACAATATTCGACCATAACAGTTTTATCATTTATCGTTGTAATGCCCCTCTACCTCCAAGATGTAGACCTCTACCACTTCCTCGTAAATGTCATAGATTATCCGGTCATGGGCGGTAATGTGTCGAGACCATGTAATATCCCCACCGCCCCTTAACGCTTCGGGATGCCCAAGCCCAGTCTTAGGGTGCTCTAACGATTCTTTGTAGATTTTCTTATACTTCTTGAACAAATTGGGGTTTGATTTCTTCCATTTGGCAATCACCTTATCCACCCCGTCGGAAACCCTAATTGTGTACATCATAGACTATCGAAATAAGCGTCAATATCCTCACTGCTTTTGAGGGTAACACACTTTCCGGATTTGATTTCTTCCCTTGCCTTGTCAATCCTTGCTTGCAGCTCCGGGGTTATCATCAAATCTTCACGACCAACTTTTACCAAAGCGTAAATCTCGTTTTTCCTGCGAATTAGTACCTGCTCGCCATTGTCAGCTTTGGTGAAAGACGCTGCGAGGTTGTTACGGTATTCTCTTACTGATAATGCTTCCATATCTGTTTGCTTTTAAATTCAGCACAAAGATAGCTATATTTCAATAAAATACAAACATTTTGTACACAAACGTGTACACGCCATAAAAACCCGTTTCCAATCCTACCGCCCGTTGGTTGGTTTTGCTTTGCTCTTTTTCCCTATCGTTTTTCTTTTTCCGACAGTAAATCAACCACTTAGCTCTATAAATTCCCCTTGTCTGTTATAAGCATCGTCTGTAATATGCTCTATCACTTCTTCGCAAACGCCCATAAATAAAGGGATTAGAACATGTGTTTCCCCACACTTTGGGAGTTTAGTCCCCACACTTTGGGAGTTTAAAAGTAAATTAGTCCCCACACTTTGGGAGTTTTACCCCTCTTTTTTTGTTTTAATGTGGGGATTGTGTATATTTGCAGCAAATCAATCGTTTATGAAAAAGAAACTACCTATTACCAAGAATAAAGATGTTGTTGTTTCATGGGTATATACATGGTCAAAACAGCAAGACATGTCCATACACGAACAAAGAATAGTTCTTCGCATACTGGAAGCGTGCCAAGCTGAACTAAAGGGAGTAAAACTGAAAGATTATGCAGGCACGAAACGCAAGTTTGAGCATGGACTTTGGGATGTTGATGCACAAATGCATGTATCTGACGTTATTTTTTCCGGACGTGATTACAATGAAATCATAGCCGCACTCGATTCTTTGGCAGGACGTTTTTTTACTTACGAAGATGACGAGGAATGGTGGAAGTGCGGATTTATATCTAACCCAAAATATAAAAAACGCACTGGCATTATAACCTTTCGTGTGTCTAACGACCTTTGGGATGTGTTTACCAAGTTCGCCAAGGGGTACAGAGAATTTGAGTTAAACAAGGCTCTTGCGCTACCTACTGGGTATTCCCTTAGGTTTTACATGTTAATGAGTGGGCAGGTGTACCCTTTGGATATATCCCTTGAAAACTTGAAAGACCGTCTTGGCATACCTGCGGACAAATACAAGGACAAGAACGGAAAAGACAGAATAGATCATTTTGAGGAAAGAGTTTTGAAACCAGCAAAGGCTGCGCTTGATGAGAGCTGCCCATACACTTTCAACTACGTGAAAGTGCGTGAAAACCCAAACAACAAACGTAGCAAGGTGACCGGGTTTAGGTTCTACCCGGTCTATCAACCACAGTTCAGAGATGAAGAACTGGAAGGGAAAGAATTGCAAGCAAAGGTTACAGCACGATATCAGATAGACAGCCATGTGTACGAGTACCTCCGTTATTCCTGCGGCTTCACATCGGAAGAGATAAACCGGAACAAAGAGACATTCATAACGGCACAAGAAAAGATAACCGACCTTATCGGAGAACTGGCTCTCCTAAACGGAAAATCACGAGAAAAGAACAATCCGAAAGGGTGGATTATAAACGCCCTTAAAGGGAAAATCAAGGATAAGTAACAAGATTACCCGGCTGAAACACTCCGGGTAATCTTGTCAAATCAGAGGAACGATTTCCATTTCTACACCAAGTTCTTTCATCTGCTGTTGTATTTCCTCGCTGCTTAGTTTCTCTCTCGCCAGTGCAAGCCCATGAAAGGCGTCCCAGCCTGCCGGCTTCGAAACGATACTACCGTTTAGGACGGCATGGGTGATTTCGCCGCCGGACTTCGCACCCTTGTTCAGTATGAAGAAGAACCGGGGTTCTTCGTGTTCCGTTGTTCCCATAATTCGTAAAGTTAGATGTTTATTTATTCCCCTTTTGTTCCCTTGCCTGCTCTTGGTAGTATTCATAATACTGCTTGTAGTTGTCCCGGTCTTTGGCTGCATCCGTCCAAAGATAGCACATGAAACAAGCGAACAATAGGGAGATAACAGCACAAAGGATTGAGTAGAACGAAATTCGTTTGTCCACATAACCGCCGTTTTTCATTCTGTACCCCTGCCGTTCAAAGTCCGCCAACACGTTTTTTAGGCGATTTTCGGCACTTTCAAGGCTTTTCCCGTCTATTTGTACCTTTCGGGCTGTTGCGTCCTCTATGCGCTTCGTATAGACTTCAACACGCTTTAGTTCTTGATACACCAGTTCTACCGCAAGCTGCGGGTTTACCCTTGGCGTTGTATCTTTTCTTTTCCGGGGGCTGTACTGTCCCTGCTTAACGTTGGAAGCTGCCGCTTCCGGGTGTGAGTTTGTTTCCATGAGATATGTTCATTGAGTTGCACTTCAGTTTGCTTTGTGTCCGCTCGATATGGGCGAGAGTGTAGCCTTTCCCTATCTCGCTTGCCTTATACTCCGTACCGCTTCGGGCTGTGACATAGTAGCCGTTAAGTTTCCCGGTGCTTGCCCTGGCTTCCCGGACTTTAAAACCTCTCTTACCAAGTTCTTCCTTGAATTTGGTAAAGTCAAAGCCCTGCATCTTCTTCAATACGCCGTCCATGGCTTCCTTGATTTCCGCTTTGTTGACTTTGCCAATGTCCTGCGACTGTACAAAGTTCCGTTCCTTGGCTATGGCATTGGCGGCTTCCGTTGCCTTTTTCCCTATCCAGTTGTCCCGGTACAGTTCCCCGGAAAGGGAAACCCGGTTTGCCAGTATGTGCAGGTGGGCTTGCTCTTTCTTGCTCTCCGTACCGCTGTGCCGGATGATGATGTACTGGTGGTTCGCCAACCCCATGCGCTGCATGAAGTCGTTACCAAGTTCCGCCCAGTCCGCATCCGTAAAGGTGGCGCTTTCCTCTATCGAGGGGCTGACCTCGAAACGTAGGCAGTTGTTTTTTACGTTCGGAAAATCAATGTGATACGGTTTCATTTCCTGCACCATTTCCGCACCAGTACACCCATAAAGTTCATGCCGGGCTATCTCGGTGGCTACTGCCTGCCCGTTTATCTCTTTGGCGAGGTCGTACTCCAATGCCGCCACACCATGTGATATGCTTTTCCCTTTCCCTATCATCGTGAGAGTATTTTTTTGAGCTCTGTAATTAGTGCCCGGTTCTCCTCGAACACTTCCCGGTACTGGCGACCACCGAAGTAGTTGTTCAGCCGTTGGAGCGTTCCTTTCAACTGGGCTATGTCCCGGAGAAGCTGCCGTTCCTCCTCGGTGTACCTCTCCCTTGGGCGCCCCCCAAGGGACAAACTCCGGCAGTATTCCGATACGCTTAGACTGCACCGGGCTGCCTGCTCCGCAAGTGCGTCCTTTTCAAGTTCGGTACACCGGAATGTAATCTTTTCGTTCCGTCTTAGTTCCATGCCACAAAGGTAATCTTAAAATCTTTTTGAGCAAAGCGAGAAAAGCAAGAATTGTCCGACAAGGACACTTCTTGCTATATATACACGCCGCATGGGAATACACACAGCGATAACACACAGCATAGCCACACACTTTTTTCTTTTTTCCCTGCCATTCCCACAACGGAACACGGAGAGCAGTCAAGGGTTCGAGCGGAAAAAACCGCACAGCGAAGCTGCTCAGGATTTTTTCAGATCCGAACTTGCGAAGCCCTTGACGGCTTCGGAGTGTGGAGTTACCTTTGCAGACTGAAAAGAGAAAAAACACAGTTCGCTTCACTAACGCTGACTGGTCAAAGGATACCCTGTTCAGATATGATTTTTTTAAGAATAGATACACTTACGGTAGAGAAGTCTGACTTATCATAGACATCCACAAGATAAACACGACCTTCACTCTCCGATGCACAAATCGTGTATGTGATAACACGTGCTCCCCCAGACTTACCCTTCCCCTTAGAAACAATGGCAAGTCTTATTTTACGGATACCTGGGCTCAGTTCATCCCCCTGCATGGGGTTCTTTTCCAATGACTCGATAAAATCCTTCATGTCAGCCTTAAAAGACTTATACCTTTTTGCAAGGATTTTCGCTTCCCTCTCAAAATGCGGGGTGGTCTTTACTTCAAAGCTCATCAAGGAATGCGTTTGCGCTCTTGGCTGGCTGCTCACCAGCTTCGATTCGTTTCACTTCATTCAAGCCCTCTCTTATTCGAGTGGCTATTTTTTCTTCTACGGACACTGGCACCAGTTTAAAATCACCGATACGTGAAGTCAGAAAGACGGATTCTCCCTGAATAGCACGAAGAAGGGTCGCTGTCTGATTCGTCCGAAATTTGCTCAATGGAATTACTTGCATATATCTTAAACTTTTTTGATTGTGATACAAATGTAACCATTGTTACCGATATTGTAACCAAATTAATATACTTTAACGCGCAAAAAAAAGCTTCAATAAACGCACAATCCCCCAACCCCCTTACGAGGGGGCTTTGTCTTTGTTTTCCCTATTGTTTTTCGTCCGTTTTTTCCGAAAGTTGGGAAGCAATCTCAACCTTATGAGCTTGTTTCTATCTTAACATCGACTATCTATGTCCTATCCTCGCGCGCGCGCATTATGCGAGAAAAACACCCTCTAAGTACGAGATAAAGAATACTAAAGTACGAGATAAAGAATAAAAATCACCCCCATCAAGTACGAGATAAAGAATAAACAGTACGAGTTCTATTTGTTAAACTCGTACTTAATTTGTATCTTTGCAGAAAACCATAAAAGCACACTTATGAAACCAACTACTTACATTGATTGGGACGGTCTGAAAGATATTCCGTTCTTCTACTGCGACACAAAGGAAGATGAAGAAAATAAAGACTTCGACATATACTATCAAGGGAAACTGGTGCTGCATGACTACAACCATTGCGGACACTACCTATACACAGCCGCTGTGCTGTTTAGCAGAATCAAGAATAAAACGGCAGACTGGGTAAATCTGCGCAACCTTTGGATTCTGCGTGATTGTGTGCGTGAGAACTACAATCATGGAATAGGGGTGGACGACATTATCTTTGGAGAGGATTTTGATGGCGAGAACCTCGATACACTCACACCGCTTACTAAGAAACGCTTCGATTATTTGTGTAAGCGGATTAAGGAACTTGACCCATACGCAACAATCTAAAAGAATACCTATGAGCGAAAACCTACCAAACAAAGCCGTATTCCAGTCCTATATATGGACATGTGCCAAATACGATTTCAGTCCTTACGAAAAGCGTATCATATATCGTCTTATCGAATTTGCCCAACGATGGTTAGAAGGTATTAAAATCAAAGACCATATGCACAAGATTGAGCCGTCTGACTGTGGGGTGAACATCACCATGCCTGTAGCATCCATTCTTCGAGACGAAGATGACCACAACTATGCCAAGGCTAAAGCTGCATTCACATCGCTATCTAAGAAAGGGGCTGAATATGAAGATGATAAGATTTGGTTCTATACAGCCATCATCGAACACCCTAAAATAGAAAAAGGCACAGGTATTGCTACCTTCCATGTCTATGACCCTATCTGGAGAGCCGCACTTGATTTTACGAAAGGGTTCAAGAAATACGAACTCATAACAGCCATGAAGTTTAAAAGCGTCTATGCCATGCGATTCTATGAGCTGATGTCCGGACAAACCCAACCTTTGTTCGTGTCGTTAGAGGGGTCTGACGGACTTCGCGAAAGGTTTTGCTTGCAAGGAAAATACGAAAGAGTTAATGATTTCAAGAGATATGTTATCGATGCAGCTAAAAAAGAACTTGATGAATCCTCTCCATACTCCTTTGTTGCTAAGGAGGAAAAGGAAGGAAAGAAGGTCATTGGCTGGACCCTATTCCCTGTATTCTTTGAAGACAGAGAAGACCCTGCACTACAGGAACAAGCGCGCATGGCTAAAGTTACGGCACGGCTCCAGCTGGAGAACAACGTATATGACTACCTCAAATTCTCCTTTGACTTCAAGTCTGATGAAGTCAACAAGAACAAGAAAACCCTTATCGAGGGGCAAAACCGCATCCCCAATTTCATGGGGTTCCTGGGAGAATTGAAAAAAGGCGCACGACTGGCAGAAAACCCCAAAGGATATGTTATCGGGGCTATCAAAAGAAAATTAAAAGAAATCTAACTGAAAGAGAACAACGTAACAAATAATTTCTTAAGTTTGCCATATCTAAACTTTAAATGTGTATTATATAAAAAAGTTTTTATTATCATTAGCTACTGCTTTTTCCTTTGTGTTATTCTTAGGGTCATGTACCAATGAAGAGGACATAAACAACAACGGTTATTCCGATAAAGAAAAAGCTAAAATTGAAACATTGATGAATTTGTTCGATTCTTATGGTTGGGAACTTGACACGACTGTTAGTATAGAACAGCGTAACAAAGAACTTTTAGAAATGGATTACGAAAAGACTAAAAGTTTCTTGGAGTACATGAGTAATGGTATTGAGTTTGATAATTTTGAACCAACTCAACAAAATGAAGACAATGCACCAAAAGCCTTAAGCAACACAAGATCTACTATGACCTTCCCTATATATGGTAGTCATAGTAGTGCTGTCGCTTCATCGCAAACCACTATGATTTTATCTTATGACGGTCCAAAACCTTCAAGTGTAACGATACAAAGTACATCAGTATCTTCAAACCCTGCAACAACTTGGACCCCTGACGAATACGGTTCTTTTAATTTTTCAGGGAACAAATGTGATAATATAAAAGCCACAGGAATGATTAAATATGGCAGTATCTATAAACACAAATACGAAATGGTAGGGTGGTGTTCAAAAAATAGTTCAGGTATTGTTGATGACGGGAAAATAACTGGTTTTCATGCAATATAACCAAACGATTAAAAACATTATAAACAAAAAAGCGGAGAATACTACTCTCCGCTTTTTTGTTTATCCATCTCTTGAAAATACTCATAATACCTCTTGTAGTTATCCCTGTCCTTGGCTGCATCCACCCACAGATAACACATCAGACAGGCGAACAATAGGGAAAAAACAGCACAAAGGATTGAGTACATTGAAACTTTCTTGTCCACATAGCTGCCGTTTTTCATTCTGTTTCCCTGCCGTTCAAAGTCCGCCAATACGCTTTTTAGGCGATTTTCGGCACTTTCAAGACTCCCCATGTCTATTTCCACCTTTTTGGCTGTTGCATCTTCTATGCGTCTTGTATAGGCTTCTACACGCTTCAATTCTTGAAACACAAGTTCTACCGCAAGCTGCGGATTTACTTTGGGTGTGGTGTCCTTTTTCTTTCGGGGACTGTACTGTCCCTGCTTATAGGTGTAATCCTCCGTTTTTGGGTTTGAGGGTGTTTCCATAATTCCTGCTGATTGAGTTATACTTCAATTTTTTCTGTGTCTTCTCGATGTGGGCAAGCGTATAATCTTTCCCTATCTCGCTTGCCTTGTATTCTGTTCCGCTCCGGGCTTCCACGTAATAACCGTTGAGTTTGCCGGTACTTGCCCGGGCTTCCCTTACCTTGAAACCCAGCTTTCCGAGTTCACGGCTGAATCCGGCAAGGTCAAATCCCTGCATCCTTGCAAGGACACCGTTCATAGCCTGTTTTATCTCTTCCCTGTTGGCTTTGCCTATGTCCTTTGACTGTACCAAGTTCCGCTCTCTGGCTATACCGTTGGCGGCTTCCGTTGCTCTCTTCCCTATCCAGTTGTCTTTGTAGAGTTCTCCC
>NZ_JAHQUN010000089.1:0-8473 GCF_019052485.1 Bacteroides sp. MSK.20.82 | reverse complement strand
ACCTTCCCGTTCCCCGTCCTTTCAAGCCATTCGAGGGCCTCCCTGTTCAGACTGTTCCTGCATGATTGATGCAGTACTCCCCGATTTGTCTGTGAGCAAGCATGTTGTACTCTATGGATTTGTCAATCTTCGAACGGCTATGATGTTGTGGACTTTTCTTTCTCCTTTGTTGTCGAATTTCTTATTGTCACTTGGGTGGTTGACCACTTGACCATTCACCCATAAGGTGGTAGAACCGCCTCCATCCAGATTAAGTGCGCAATGTGCCTTCAGAATTCGCAAAAGATAGGCAAGTTCTGCAATGGACATTCCATCTGCGTGCCCTTCTGCCCTTCCATCTACCGCTACCAGCATTATGTCACCTTCTTTTGTGAGTGCAATGGCACTTCTGGGATGTCTGGTCTCTGAGAATTCCCGATCTATCGTCGTGAAGTCACACGTCTTGCCGTCCTGCATCAAGAGCGGTCCGGACGCAAGTATATCCCCATCCAGCGGGAACCCTTTCTTCTCATTTTCGTCGTTCCATGGTATGATCCGGATATTGTTATCCACCATGTGTACGGCACCATTGACACGCAAATGCCTTTCTTCGGTAGTTGTCGTATCTATTACCGCTTCATTTTTACGGAGGTAACAGGTAGAGAAGCCTTCCTTGATACTGAAGTACGACCCGTTTATGGCTGCAGAAGAACGGCTTTGTTCAGCCAATTGGCTAGTGGTGGTCAGCGAGTCCGTCGTAGCAATAAAGGCTGTATAGCCTTCCGCTCTTCCAATGGTCAGGATGCTGATGGATTGCTTGCCTCCAAACAGGCCTTCTATCGAAGCTTGTTTCAACTGGATGCCTTGCAGTGAAGATGTTCTCTCCCATTTGGCCGATACGATGGCCAGGGAATCCGATGGATTGCTGGCTTTGGAAAGCTGTACGCCCGTGAGTGTGAGCACTGAAGCAAAGATGAAACTGAGATATTTATTCATGGTTTTCAGATGATTTGATGACAATGAACGAGGTTACTCTGCGTTGTCCCGCATGGTCGAATTTCTTGTTGTCAGTCGGATGGTTCACGACCCCTCCTACTCGCTGCTCTGAAGAGGCAATCCACATGGTAGTGGACCCTCCACCATCCAGGTTCAAGGCTGATTGGGGGCAGAAGTAAGTAAGTAGAAATCGGGTCAGTTCGTTTGCAGACATTCCTGCCGCCTGGGTACTTCTTCCGTCAACGGTTATCAAAAGCAGTTTCTTATGCTCTGTAAGTGCTACCGCTGTCCGCGGGTGTCTCACTCCCTGGTGCCTTCTGAAGTCTTCGTAATCAAGCTTGTTCAGGTCCATTCCTTCTACGTTTCCGGTAAAATTCAGCCCTACAGGATCGTTGTTGTCTATCAACATGGGAGCACCGGATAAAATGTTTGCTGCGGGGTGTGAAAGAAAAGTCGAGTCGCTGGCAAATCGGATGTCGATGTTCTTGTTGTCGTCATCGAACAGGAAGGCACCTTCGTGTTTCCAGTATCGAATGTGTGTGCTGTCCAAACGGTTTTGGGCAAGGAGTCTACCTCCGATTTTGATGAACGATGCTTCGGCCTCGTAGGTTCCGTTGATGGCGGCAGCCGCATTGTTGCGTTCCGCTACAGAAGATAGGGAATCCCCATGCTCTTCGTAAACAAGCTGTATATCATAACTTGGGGAGGTCAGGTCGACCTCGAGAACGTCTACATTTTGGTGCGCTTGGCTGATGGAGTCATATCCGGCGAATCGGTAATGTATCAGTGCCGGCGCAATGGTGTCTGCCACCCACCCGTCCGAAATACGCAGTACCGGGTTTGAAGCTGATCCCTTGTTGGATATTGTCATGCAAGACAAGCACAGTAGGGAAATAAAGGCGGTTTTCAGTTTTTTCATGAGAATCCATTAAAAGTTGGGCGTTGGGGTATTCCCAACGCCCGATAGTGACTATTTCCGTTGCCCTTCACATTCCAATCGAAACAGAGGTTGGCAGGCTGTCCCAACAGAAACCAACAGTATCCCGACCGAGCAGGGCAACGATGAATAACAGGGATTGGTTTATCAGTTATATTCGTTGAGGTTGGGATTGTATTGCACCTCTGATTCCGGCAAGGGAAGATAAAGGTTTGTCTTTCCGTTCATGGACACTACCTCTTCGGAAATCTTGTTGGTACGAATCAGGTCAAAAAACAGGAAGCCCTCACAGTAAAGTTCCTTTCTGCGTTCCAGGGCTACTTTCTTCTGGTAGTCTTCCTCCGAAGCAATATCCGAGTTGTTGTACGGATTCAATCCTCTTGAACGGCGCAGCTCGTTCAGTCTATTCAGTCCGTTCCGTCCTTGTGCTTCCGCACTAATCAGGTACATTTCTGCAATACGTGAAACGATGAGCGGCGTAAAATCTCTGAACTTGTTCATGATGATATAGGTTTCGGAAACGCTCTCCAGCGTAGTGATGCAGGTGTTGTTGCGCGTATCAGCCGGATCCTCGAACAGTTTCTCCGATTCGGGAGACGGGCAGAGAAACCAGCTTCCTTTCATCGGTGAGTTGTAGGTGGTGAACAGGGCGTACAAGTTCTGGCCTCCTTCGCTAGTGTTGTTGCGGAAACTGAAGATTATCTCGCTGTTGTTGGTTGTCGTGAAGATGTTGTCGTAGTTTTCGCTGAGTTTGAATTTGGGATTTGCGATCAGCGTTTCAGCCATATTTTTGGCCGTTTCCATATCTCCGGTTGTCAGGGCCAAGCGTGCCATCAGAGCTTGGGCTGCTTCGAGGCTTACCGTGAAGGGTGCGCCCGAAGTTTCACCAAAAGGTTTCAAATGTCCTTCATCGATACAAAAACTTAACTCTTCCTTGATGAAGTTGAACACAGCGGACTGTTTGTCACGCTTTACGTTCTCCAGGGTATTGTCCTTGATGATGGGAACACCATCCCAGCGTGTGGCCAGACAGTAATAGGCGTATGCCCGGAGGAAACGAGCCTGTGCCTCTATATGGGTGTTCTTTTCACTGGGCTCCAAATTGGAAAGGATGGAAAGGGTGGTATTGGCATTGTAAATGGCCTTGTAGTAACCACGCCACATCGTAAGCAGCGTACCGTTATTGGAGGGTATCTCGTTGTTTACAAAGTCATTGGAACCGCTCAGGTAGGTATTGATCAGATTCTCGCCCCGCATGTCAAAGAGTACCCAGGTGTCGCGACCCGGGTCGTTCTGTAACGAGCGGTAGGTACCGGTTAGCAGTTGTTCCACTTCACCTTGTCCGAGAATGGAGGGTGAGACGGCCGTTGCAGGTTCCAGATCCAACCAGGAGCAGGAACTGGTACCCAACGCGGTGCCCAGCATTAATGTATATATCAGATGATTTAGTTTCATGATGAATATCGATTATAAATGAATTATATTTAGAAAGTAAGATTGAAGCCGCAGACAAACGTACGCAACTGAGGAACGGTCATGGCATCCTCGCCCATTGTCTTGGAATTGTTGACTGAGTAGCTGACTTCAGGGTCATATCCAGGATAAGAGCTGATGGTCCACAGATTCTGTGCGGACAGGTACACACGCATATTGCTGATGTTCAGCTTCTGGGTCAGGTTTGACGGAAGGGTATACCCCAGTGTCACATCCTTGAATTTGAAGTATGAGCCATCATGAAGCAGGTAGGTAGATGCCTGTGTGTTGTGCGTGCTGATCATGGCACGAGGTATCGAGTTGTTTGTGCCGGGGCCGGTCCATCGGTTGGCAGCAATGTCCTTACGCATGCCGTAGTTGTTGTGTCCAACGGCATCAATACCACCCATACCGGTAGCATAGACATCGTTGCCAACGGAGAAAGTGTTGAAGATGGTCAGGTCGAAATTGCCGTATCTGAACCGGTTGGTGAGACCACCGAAGAAATCCGGAAGGGGCTTTCCGACGATTTCCTTGTCGGCGGGTGTCAAATCACCATCATTGTCCTTGTCTGCATACTTGATGTCACCGGCACGAACCCCCTTGGCATAAAGTTTTTCAGGAACCTCTTGATTATCTTGATAGATACCATCCATTTTATACATGTAGAAGGATCCGATGGGTTGTCCCACCTGAAGGACATGGTTGCCTACAGGAATGGGCTTTTCATCAATCAGTGAGGTCAGCTTGTTCTTGATCGTTGAGATGTTGAACTGTGTATCCCAGCTGAACCGGTCGTTCATGATGTTGTGACTCTCTACATTGAATTCGAAACCGGTGTTTCGCATGCTGCCGATGTTTTGGGTAATGGATGAGAATCCAGTTGTAGTATGCAGCGGGCGGTCATAAAGCAAGTCTTTCGTGTTCTTGATGAAATAGTCCATACCGACAGTGACTCTGTCATTGAACAGCGACAGGTCCAGACCGATGTTTGTCTGGTCGGACTTTTCCCATTTCAAGTCCGGATTGGCCAGGGTGGTGATAGCAATGCCGTCCTGGCCGTTGTAGTTGTGTCCGCCATTTGCCAGTGAACGGGAGTCATAGTTTCCAATTCCTTCCTGGTTACCGGTCATACCCCAGCTGGCACGCAGCTTCAGGTCCGAGATGATTCCGTCTTTTGGAAAAAAGGATTCGTTGCTGATGCGCCAAGCACCTGACACCGATGGGAAGGTACCCCATTGGTTACCGTCAGCGAACTTGGATGAACCGTCTGCACGGATAGAGAAGGTGAAAAGGTATCTGTCCGCATAACCCATGTTCAATCGGAAGAAGGTAGAGATGAGTCGATTCTTTCCTCCGGTGGTAGAAGCGCTGTTGATTCTACCTGCCGCGTTGATGTAGTCAAATTGTGAAGACGGGAAGTCCTTGCCGACAATAGAACTGGCATCTGTGTTGATTTCTTGCATGGAGTACCCTCCCAATGCCGTGAAATTGAAGTCCTTGATCTGTTTGGTATAAGTCAATGTATTATCGATCAGATAATTCTGCATCATCGAACGATAGTCTGTAATCTCACCTTTCGGACTGCCGTAGGGATGGTCCTTAGTCAGCTTCAGATAGTCGTTTGAATAGCGGATGTCTCCGCTCAGGCTGAGCTTGTATTCCAGTCCTTCCAACAGTTTGATGGTCAGGTAGGCGTTGGCCAGCACTCTGTACCATTCGTTTTTGGACTTTTGTTCATTTAGGACCTGGATCCCGTTGTGTCGTGGAATATCCACGCCTCCAATCATGTATCTTCCATCTTCTTTGAACGGCACATCAAACGGCCGCTGCTCGATGGAGCGTGTAAAGATGCCGTTGCCGACGTTGTCATTGGGAACGCGGTTGTTAATGGTTTTGCTGAGTGCAATGGACACCCCAGTCTGGAAGGCGTTGGAGATGTCGTGGTCGACATTGGTGCGGAGTGAATATCTCCGGAATCGGTTCGTAAGGATAATACCTTCCTGGTCGAAGTATCCCAAAGAAGAGTAGAAACGCGTCTTTTCGCTACCGCTGGAAACCGAAACCTCGTAGTTTTGTACGGCTGCTTGGTCGTGAGTAATGAGATCGATCCAGTCTGTATCGGGTTGTCCCGGACGGGGGTTGACTTCCAGAGTCTTGTAGAGGTTGTCTCCCGGTTTCAGGTTGTTTTGGGTATTGTAGTTGTTGACGGCTTCGTTACGAACAGTAAGGTAAAGATCCGAGTCAGCCATTTCGATTTCCTTGGGAAGTGACTGCAAACCGTATGAAGCACTAAGATTTACGATTGTCCGTTGGCCTTTCTTTCCTCTCTTGGTGGTGACCATCACAACACCGTTGGTAGCTCTCGAACCATAGATGGCCGTTGCCGCTGCATCCTTCAGTACGTCTATTGACTCGATGTCGTTGGGATTGAGCATGGACAGCGGATTCTGCACGCTACCACCAAAGCGTCCGTTGACGCCTGAATTGTCCGAGTTGCTTACAGGTATACCGTCAATGACGAACAATGGTTCGTTTGAGCCGTTGATAGACCCTACACCACGGATGCTGACACGGACAGCTCCACCGGGCATACCTGATGCGTTCGTAATGTTTACACCGCTCAGGTTACCTTGCATCATCTGGTCCAAGCTGGTTGTTACCGAAAGCTTTTTGTCGCTGGCCTTGAGTGAGGAGGTTGAACCGGTCAGTTCTTTCTTTTTCTGGACGGCGTATCCGACAACGACCAACTCATCCAGCGCAACTGCATCTTCTTCGAGCACAATTTTCTCGACCAGCTGGTCTCCTTTCAGTTCCTGTGTCTTGTATCCAACGTAGGAGATGACAATGACAGCATCCCGATTGGATAGCGAGAGCTGGTATTGGCCGTTGAAATCTGTGATACATCCGTTGTCTGTACCTTTCTCAAAGATGGTTACTCCAATCAGTGGATTTCCATCCTTGTCAACAATGGTACCGTTGACATTCTTCTTTGTCACAACATACTCTTTGGTCAACATCTTGCTGTAAGTCTGTGATGCAAGAGCAGGATGAGACATCCCTAAGTGACAGCATGTAATACAGATAGACGATGCAATCTGTAAGTAACGTAATTTCATATAACAATATTTAATAACTAAAAATCCTTTGTTGACAAGTAGTCAATAACTCTTAAAAACGGTCGCAAAGTAAGGCATATCCGTATTACAGGGAAAGCGAAACTGGTTAAGTTCCAAATTCGAAAGCGTTAAGAAAATGTTACATAAAAAAACCGGTAAGTCAAAGATGACCGCTCGTATATATTAAGGTATCGTTGCCAAGTATGAGGAGTTCGGGGAGAGGTTCCGGGTAGGTGGATTGTAATCGATTAATGTAAAAAAACGTACTTTATTTTGTCATTGAAACGTTTCTGCCACTTAACTGCTATGTAATATGATGCCGGTATTTTTGCCACCATATCAATAACAGGCATATATCATCAAATACATGAATCATAGAGCAAAAGTCCTTTCCGGCATGGGTAGTGTGCCACTTTTATCCGTCGCTGCGCCAATGTCTTTTTGGAGAGGATGTGGATTGATGGAGCATTCAGTAATCAGCCAAATGGAACTTTGTCGGTATGCGGATAATCCTGCTTTATTGCCTCTAAACCCTGCTTGGAAATAGTAAATTCATCATTTAAATTAATAGATTATATGGAAGTAAAGAAAGTATTGGTGAGTGCATTCCTTTTGACCACTTGCTTGATGAGTGGACAGGCGCAACGCCGGAATGAAATTCAGGTTCCTGATTTGGACGGATATACCACGTTGAAGTGTGACTTTCACATGCACTCTGTGTTCTCCGATGGTCTGGTTTGGCCTACCGTGCGTGTAGATGAAGCCTACCGGGATGGACTGGATGCCATTTCACTGACAGAACATATTGAGTACCGCCCTCACAAACAGGATGTTGTTTCGGATCATAACCGTTCGTTCGACCTTTGTCGGGAACAAGCTGAGAAGTTGGGGATACTTTTGATTAAGGGCAGTGAGATTACGCGAGCCATGGCACCCGGACACTTTAATGCCATCTTCTTGTCTGATTCCAATCCATTGGAACAAAAAGACTACAAGGATGCTTTTCGTGAAGCCAAAAAGCAGGGCGCTTTTATGTTTTGGAACCATCCCGGATGGGATAGTCAACAACCGGATACGACCAAGTGGTGGCCAGAACATACAGCACTCTATCAAGAAGGCTGTATGCACGGTATCGAAGTGGCAAACGGTCATTTGTATATGCCTGAAGCCATTCAGTGGTGTTTGGATAAAAACCTTACGATGATCGGTACTTCCGATATTCATCAGCCGATTCAGACTGATTACGACTTTGAGAAAGGAGAACACCGTACCATGACGTTTGTCTTTGCGAAGGAACGCTCTTTGCAAGGTATCCGCGAAGCTTTAGACAATCGCCGTACTGCTGCTTATTTTCATGAGTTGCTGATAGGACGAGAAGACTTGCTTCGTCCCTTTTTTGAAAAGTGCGTGAAGATTGAAGAGGTAAGTCGTAATGAGCAAGGAGTGACGCTCTCTATCACCAATGTGACGGATCTTGTTTTGAAACTGAAAAAGACAGCGCATGACACTTTATTGGTGTATTTCCGGGATATGACCTTAAAGCCACATACGCGTTACACTGTCCGTATCGGGTTTAAACAGGGTATCAAAGGTGGCGATGTAAATTTCGAGGTAACGAACTTTATTGTGGCTCCCGATAAAGGACTGAAATATACCATTTCTCTGTGAGATGCTATCGATAGTAATTCATGGACTGATCTTTTGCCTGCACGCTGTTCCTACTCTTTTGAAGAGTTAGAATAAGCAATAACGGTGGCATGAATAGCCAAATAGATTGTGATGGCCATGAGTCAATTTATTGAATTTGAGGATTCATCAGACTTGTTCTTTATATTTTATCTACATTCAATCAAATTGATATCAAAAGTTTGAATATCTAATTTAAATTATAGGTTTATATAGATATAAATCAACAAGAAGGTGTGTCGTAATGCACGATGCACCTCTTTTTTGTTCATCACTATACAAA
>NZ_JAHQUN010000088.1:0-8656 GCF_019052485.1 Bacteroides sp. MSK.20.82 | reverse complement strand
GAGGTGTAAGTCCGGTTCGGGGGCGAGCATTTGGAAACCTACCATAGAAATATGACAAGGCGCTGGGTGCTTAGCCTACTTAAGACTGTCAGAAAATATTTCGGGGAGGCTGTCGTGGTCACCCAGGAAGTGGATGACATTATCAGTTCCCCTGTCGTGAAGGAAGCTATCATCAACAACAGTGACTGCAAGATTCTTCTTGACCAGCGGAAATACATGAACAAGTTCGACCATATCCAGCGGCTTCTCGGACTGACCGACAAGGAACGCGGACAGATCCTGTCCATTAACCAGGCCAACCATCCCGGACGTTTCTACCGTGAGGTCTGGATCGGTCTTGGCGGTACCCACTCGGCCGTGTATGCCACGGAAGTCAGCGATGAGGAATATGCCGTATATACCACGGAAGAGTCGGAAAAGCTGGAATTGCAGAAGCTGGCCAAGGAACTGGGCGGAAATCTGGAACTGGCCGTGAAACGCATTGCGGAAATGAGAAGGGAAAGGAAAAGGTCAAACGGTAAAGCATGACGGTTATGAATGACAGTTTTGAATCGGATGAAAGAAAGCGTAAGGAAACAATCGAATGTCTCTACTGGTCCCTGATGAACGGATGGGACATACCGAAGGATATCCGTGAACATTACGGATTTTCAGAGGACTATGAGCTGTATCACCGGCTTGAAAGTATGGAACCGGAAGATTACAGGGAAAGAAGGCTCAGAGGCGAGATACCTGATGCCGTAGAGGTCGATGTAAGACTGACACATGCTGTGGAGAAGGTTTTCGAGCGGCTTTGTTCCCCTCCTCCCGTACAGTATCTCGATAAGCTGTATGGAGAACTGGAAAAGCTTGGAGGTTTCATAGCCAACCCGAAGAATATTGACAGTCCTTTCATCAATTCCGGTTTTCTCATGAAATACGGCATTGACCGGAATTCCCCGGATGAAATCAGACGGCAACAGGCAGAAAAGGCCTATAAGGAACTTTATGCCAGGTTTGAAACCATGGTCGGCCTGAAGCCCCCAAACAAAAAGGACGACACCACTATCCGAAAGGAATGCCGGAAGCCAGCCTGCAAAGACAGGCTTTCCGGGAAAGTCCGCATTCCGGTCAGTCCTAAGCCGAAGGAACGAAAGATGGGACTTTGAAAGATTCAGTAAAACAAGAACAACATCATTAAAAAAAGACAAGACATGAAAAACAGACAGTTGTACAGACTGGCCGCCTGCCTGATCGGGGCGGCATCACTGCTGCTGCAGAGCTGTAGTGAAAGCAGGTTCAAGGACTGTGACCGCCTGTGCGGTTCATGGAGCAGTGTGGAAGGCAAGCCCGATGTCCTTATATATAAGGAAGGGGACGCCTACAAGGTGACGGTCTTCGCCCGTAGCGGCAAGGCGCGTAAACTGAGGCCGGAAACCTATCTGCTTGTGGAGGAAAACGGGAACCTGTTCATCAATACCGGCTACCGCATAGACATCGCCTACAATGAGGCGGCTGACGTATTGACCTTTTCTCCGAACGGTGACTATGTAAGGAAGGAGGTGCGTCCATGAGAAGAAGACTGCTGCTGCTTTGTGCAGGAACCTTTTTTCTTGCCGGACAGATACGGGCACAGTGGGTGGTGACAGATCCTGGAAACCTTGCCCAGAGTATCATCAACATGTCGGATAATATCGTGCACACTTCATCCACCGCAGCAAGTACCGCCAAGAATTTTGCTGAGACCGTGAAAATCTACGAGCAGTACAAGAGGTATTATGATGCCCTCAAGTCCGTAAACAATCTGGTGAAGGATGCCCGTAAGGTCAGTGAGGTCATCCTGATGGTCGGTGACGTGTCGGAAATCTATGTGACCAATTTCCAGAAGATGCTGGGTGACGAGAACTTCTCTCCCGAAGAGCTGGATGCCATCGCTTTCGGATATACCAGGCTTCTTGAAGAGAGCAACGGGGTGTTGCAGGACCTCAGGCAGGTAATTAACGTCAGTACCCTTTCCATGACCGACAAGGACCGTATGGACGTTGTGGATGACTGCCATGCCAGCATGCGCCGTTACCGCAATCTCGTGAATTACTATACGAACAGGAATATAGCCGTGAGTTTCCTGCGTGCCCGCAAGAAGAATGACCTTGACCGTGTCCTGAAGCTCTATGGCAATGACATCTCCAAATACTGGTAGCCTATGGTATTGTTATCCGTGGATTTCTCGAATCTCCATACCATTCTGGAGAGCCTTTACAATGAAATGATGCCCCTTTGTGAGGATATGCTGGATGTGGCCAAGGGACTTGCCGGACTCGGTGCCCTGTTCTATGTGGCCGTCCGTGTCTGGCAGTCGCTTGCCCGTGCCGAACCGATAGACGTGTATCCGCTTCTGCGTCCGTTTGCGATAGGCATCTGCATCATGCTTTTCCCGACCCTGGTACTCGGAACGATGAATACGGTGCTGAGTCCGATTGTGCAGGGAACCCACAGGATGCTTGAGGGGCAGACGATGGACATGCAGCAGTACCGTGAGCAGAAGGACAGGCTGGAACATGAAGCCATGCTCCGTAATCCGGAAACGGCCTATCTGGTCAGCGACGAGGAGTTTGACCGTCAGCTGGACGAGCTCGGATGGTCGCCCGATGCCATGGCAACCCGCATGGGCATGTATATGGAAGTGGGCATGTACAATCTGGAAAAGAATATCCGTGATGCCTTCCGCAGTCTGCTGGAACTGCTTTTTGCCGCGGCATCCCTGCTGATAGATACGGTAAGGACCTTTTTTCTGGTGGTATTGTCCATCCTCGGTCCCATTGCCTTTGCCTTCAGCGTGTGGGACGGTTTCCAATCCACGCTCAGTCAGTGGTTCACACGTTACATTTCCGTCTATCTGTGGCTTCCCGTGAGTGACCTTTTCAGCTGTATGCTGGCCAAGATTCAGGTGCTCATGCTGCAGAACGACATCCTGGAGCTCCAGAACAACCCGAACTATTCGCTGGACAACTCCAATTCGGTATATGTGATCTTCATGCTGATAGGTATCATCGGATATTTTACCGTGCCGACCGTGGCCGGATGGATTGTGCAGGCAGGCGGTGCCGGAAACTACAACCGCAACATCAACCGTACCGCGACCAAGGCCGGAGGCTTTGCAGCCGGTGCCGCAGGTTCCGGACTTGGAAATATCGGAGGTCGTCTGCGTGGAAAATAGACAGAACAGGAACATTAAAATGAAAACAGATGGAATTCAAATCACTGACCAATATTGAAAGCAGTTTCAGACGGATACGCCTGATGCTTGCGGTCTTTGTCGGATGCTGCACGCTTGTGACCGTCTTTGCCCTGTGGAACTCATACCGCTTTGCGGAGAAACAGCGTGAGAAGATTTATGTACTCGATGGCGGCAAGTCACTGATGCTTGCCCTTTCACAGGATCTTTCACAGAACCGTCCGGCTGAAGCCAGGGAACATGTAAGAAGGTTCCATGAGCTCTTTTTCGGGCTGTCGCCACAGAAGGATGCCATCGAGCACAATATCAACCGTGCCTTGCAGCTGGCGGACAAAAGCGCCTATCATTACTATGTGGATTTTGCCGAGAAAGGATATTACAACCGTCTCATTTCCGGCAACATCAATCAGGTGGTACGGGTGGACAGCGTGGTCTGCGACTTTTCCGGCTACCCCTACAGGGCCAGGACGTATGCCCGCCAGATGATTATCCGTGAGAGTAATGTGACGGAACGTTCGCTGGTGACTGACTGCCAGCTTCAGAACACGTCCCGTTCCGATGACAACCCCAACGGCTTTATCATCGAACATCTGACCATACTGGAAAACAAGGACATAAGGAGTGTAGAGCGATGAAAAGGAACCTGACAAGACAGGCGGACCTTCAACTCAGGGGGTTCTGTCACAGACTTACCGCGAAACAGCGCAAGGCCGTCCTCTGGATACTGTTTGTACCGTTTGCCGCCGCATGTGTCTATACGGCATTCCGGCCGTTTATGGGCAGTAAGAACCGGAAGTCCGGAATGGAATTTATGGAAAAGGATTCACTCCGTATGGAGTTCATTCAATCTATTGTAAGAAATGGAGAAAGAAAAAGTCAAGAAAGTAATGGAACGGCTGATGAAACCGTTCAGGCTCCGGTCCTCAAAGGACAGGAAGCCGCTGAGTGAGGAACAGAAACGCAAACGTGCCGGATTTGTGGTGTATCCGCTGATGTTCCTGCTGTGTCTGGGAAGTTTCTATCTGATATTCTCACCTTCCGGGCAGGAACGGGAGCGGCAGGATAAAGGACAGGGGTTCAATACGGAAATCCCTTCTCCCGAGGACAGCCGCCTGGAAGGGAACAAGAAGGATGCCTATGAAAAGGCCCTGATGGAACAGGAAAGCAGGAAAAGGAAGACATTCTTTGAAGCTGCGGAGTCCATGTTTGCCAAAGAGAAACGGAAAGACAGTGTCCGTCTTCCCGATAACATTATACCGGAGAGGCAAACAAACACGGAAACGGAAACAGAAAAAGGCAATGCCGGACCGGTCAGTACCTCAGCCGGAGCCTACCGTGAAATGAACCGTACGCTGGGAAGCATCTATGAACCGCGGACCGACCGGGAAAAGGAAAGGCTTCTGGAAAGGGTTGAAGAACTGGAGCGTATGCAGCAGCAGAAGCAGGAGCCACTGTCAGGCATGGAGGAAAAGATGGCCCTGATGGAAAAATCCTACGAACTGGCCGCCAAATACAATAACCGTCAGGCAGTGGAGACTCCTTCTCCCGTCAGAAAGGCGGAGGACAAAAAGGCCATACCGGTGAAACAGGTCCACAATGAGGTGGTATCCTCGCTTTCCAGACCTATGAGCGACGAAGAGTTCATATCCGCCTTTTCGGGAGAACGCAATGCCGGTTTCAATACGGCTGTCGGACGGAAGACAGTAACGGAAGGCAATACCATTGCCGCCTGTGTACATGGTACGCAGACCGTATCCGACGGACAGGCCTTGCGCCTGCGGCTTACCGAGCCCATGTCCGTTGCCGGACGTTTCATACCGAAAGGGACCGTACTGGTAGGTGGCACACGCATACAGGGTGAACGTCTGGAAATCATGGTCAATGCCGTGGAATACAAGGGAACTATCCTGCCGGTGGAGCTGGAAGTCTATGATCTTGACGGACAGCAGGGAATCCTGGTGCCGGGTTCACTGGAATATGACGCTGCCAGAGAGATTGCCGCCAATATGGGAACCTCGATGAACAGCAGCATCAACATTTCCACCGATGCCGGGGCGCAGATTGCCTCTGATCTGGGAAAAGGTGTGATACAGGGCGTTTCCCAGTACATATCCAAACGGATGCGTACGGTAAAGATTACTTTGAAGGCCGGACACCGGGTACTGCTCCATTCACCGGAAAAATGAAATACAGGAAACTATGAAAGAAAAGACAACCATTAAACAAAAGCACATGAAGAAGATTCTGATGATGTTTGCCCTTTTGCTGGGCGTATCGGCTGCCTGGGCGCAGCAGAGTAGCGGTGATTATTATGAGGGGCTGACCCGCAAGATCGGTTTCAGCCAGATGATTCCGCCGCACGGACTGGAAATAACGTATGACAAGACTGTTCATGTCATTTTCCCGGCTCCGGTCAAGTATGTGGATCTCGGTTCTACAAACCTGATAGCCGGCAAGGCCGACGGTGCCGAGAATGTAATCCGTGTAAAGGCCACGACACGCAATTTCAGGGAGGAGACCAATATGTCTGTAATAACCGAAGACGGGAACTTCTATACCTTCAACGTGAAGTATGCCGACGAGCCGCTTCTGCTGAATGTGGAGATGTGTGATTTCATCCATGACGGAGAATCGGTGAACCGTCCCAACAATGCCATGGAAATCTATCTGACCGAGCTGGATAACGAGTCACCCCGTCTGGTACGTCTTATCATGAAATCCGTGTATGAGAATGACAAGCGCCGTATCCGTCATATCGGCTGCAAGCGTTTCGGTATCCAGTATCTGCTCAAAGGGCTGTACACCCATAATGACCTTCTTTATTTCCATACCCAGGTAAAGAACTCCTCGAACGTGCCCTTTGACGTGGATTTCATTACGTTCAAGGTGGTTGACAAAAAGGTGATGAAGCGTACGGCCATGCAGGAGCAGGTGATTTATCCGCTGCGTGCCTATAATTATGTGACACGTGTAAACGGCAGGGATTCGGAATGCACGGTATTCGCCCTTCCCAAGTTTACGATACCGGACGACAAGAAACTGGTTGTGGAGATGTATGAGAAACAGGGCGGCCGTCACCAGAGTTTTGAGGTGGTCAACGAAGACCTGGTGCGTGCGGAAACCATCAATGAGCTGAAGGTACGATGAGAACGAAAGTATTGTATATGCTGGCATTGCTGCTTGTCCTTTCCGTAGGGCAGGCAGACGCCCAGCGGATTCTGCCAAGGATGCAGGGCGTGGAAATGCGTGGAGGTATGGCTTCCGATAACGGATACTATATGGGAATGACTCTTTCAAGCTATGCCAAAGGCGGGAACAAATGGGTATATGGAGCGGAATACCTGCACATGAAGCACGGTTACCGTCATGTGACCATCCCTTCGGCGCAGTTTACGGCAGAAGGCGGATATTACCTGAATTTCCTTTCCGATGCGGGAAAAGTGTTCTTCCTCAATCTGGGAGGATCTGCACTGGCCGGATATGAGACGGTAAACTGGTCCGATAAAAAGCTCTATGACGGGGCCACCCTGAAATACGGCGATGCCTTTGTGTACGGCTGTGCCCTGACACTGGAAATGGAACTGTACCTTGCTGACCGTGTGGCATTGACGGCTTCCTTGCGTGAGCGTTTCCTGTGGGGCGGAAGTCTCGGACATTGCCATACCCAGTATGGAATCGGCATTCGTTTTATGATAAATTAGCGGGCTATGGAACTGGAACAGATTAGACAGATTTCCCTTGTAGGTTTTCTTGAAGGTATGGGGCATGTACCGGTATCCCGTAAAGGAAATGATGTCTGGTTCAGATCACCTTTCAGAAATGAGAGAACAGCATCCTTCAAGGTGGATACACAGCGGAATGTCTGGTTTGATTTTGGCATCGGAAAGGGAGGTGACATCTTCCATCTTGCCGGAGAACTGACAGGAAGTACCGGTTTCATGGAACAGCTGGAGTTCCTTTCAGGGAAATCCGGCATCCTTCCCTTACGGCCTTTACAGGAACGTAAGAAGATACCCCGCGTTTCCGGATTCGAGGACGTGAAAGTGACGGAACTGAGTCATGAGGCTTTGAAAGGCTATCTGAAAGAGAGAGGCATTGATCCGGCCATAGCCGGGAGATTCTGCAAGGAAGTGGCATATGGAATACGGGGCAAACGGTATTTTGCCATAGGCTTCATGAATCGGAGCGGCGGTTATGAACTCCGTAACCCGATGTTCAAGGGCTGTATCTCTCCCAAGGATATTTCCTGTGTGTCCCTGTCCGGAAAGAAACAGGATACGTGCTGTGTGTTTGAAGGGTTTATAGATTTCCTTTCTGCATTGGTATTGCGGACTGTGGAGGACGAAGACTGCCTGGTGCTGAACTCTGTATCCAATCTGGAACGGTCGTATGCCGTTCTGGAGGGTTACGGTAAAATCCGGTGCTTTCTTGACCGTGACCGGGCAGGGATTACCGCACTGGAGACTTTGACCATACATTTCGGGAACAAGGTCACGGACTGTTCCGGTCTGTATGATGGATTTAAGGACTTGAATGAATATCTGACAAAAACAAAGGAAAACAAATGAAGACAGAAAAGAATATGAGAAAAGGATTTGGGCTGGCAAGCAAGATTGCCATTTTTTGCATAGGTCTGGTCAGTCTTGTACTGACCTCGTGCGAATCCGAGCTGGAAATCCAGCAGAGTTATCCGTTTACCGTGGAAACAATGCCGGTTCCAAAGGAACTGAACAGGAATGAGACGGCGGAAATACGGTGTGAACTCAAAAGTGAGGGCGATTTTGACGGTACAGTCTATACGATCCGTTATTTCCAGTATGACGGGGAGGGTTCCCTGAAACTGGACAACGGTCTTGGATTCAAGCCGAATGACCGTTATCTGCTGGAGAACCGGAAATTCAGGCTGTATTATACTTCACTATGTGACGAGGCGCAGAACTTCATTGTCGTTGTCGAAGACAACTGGGGAAACATGACGGAAATGGAATTTGACTTCAACAATGCTGGTGATGAAGAGACGGATGCCGTGGAAGATTCTTTGTCAGTTCAGGAAGGAGGTGCCCTATAATAACCGTAAGGCTTTTAAGGTCAGTACTGCCATTGGTGGTACTGGCCATGACGGTAACTTCCCTGCGTGCACAGGGGAATGTGGAAGACTCACGTTGGGAAACGGCTGTCAGGTGTATCAAGAAATACGAAGGATGGCATGGTCCGGAACATCATCCGTATGTTGCATACGGTCACCGTATCAGAAAAGGGGAAAAGTTTACCGCCAGGCTGACAGAAAGTGAGGGAGACAGTATTCTGAGAAAGGACCTGAAGGAAATGTGTGCATTGTTCCGTCACCTTGGAAAGGATTCACTGTTGTTATCCGAAATTTCGGATAACAGAAGTTATCCAAACCAAAATATTATCCCAACTTGACTTTTTATTGTATTGAAT